>JAIPDY010000032.1 GCA_021737445.1 Desulfotignum sp. | reverse complement strand
GGGCAATAATGTTTGCCAGGGTGGTTTTTCCGCAGCCCGGCGGCCCCCACAGGATCATGGAAAACACCCGGTCATCCTGGATCGCTTTTTGCAAAAGGCTGCCCGGGCCGATGAGATGATCCTGCCCTGTGAGCTGGTCCAGTTTCCTGGGCCGCATGCGGTCTGCCAGGGGCACCGTCCCTGCCATCTGCTGATCCGCCTGTGAATCAAACAAATCCATGACAGTTACCCCTGGTGATCCCGTCTGCGTTTTTTACGGCTCTGGTCTTTGCGCTGCTTTTGCCGCTTCACTGTGATCCGTTCCTTTTTATCCGCGATTCTGTCTTTTTCCCTGGTTCTGTCGGAAAAATCCATGCGGCCGGTCTTTTCCCTGAAATACAGTGTTATGGGGGTCAGGGTCAATGGAATCATCTGGCGCAGCTGGTTTATGAGATACCGCTTATAGGAAAAATGCACCGCTTTGGGGTAATTCACAAAGCACACAAAACAGGGCGGCCGGGTGGCCACCTGGGTGGCATAAAAAAACTTCAGGCGCCGGCCCTTGTGCAGAGACGGTTCTTCCCTGAACACGGCATCTTCAATGATCCGGTTCAAGGTGCCGGTATTGATGCGGAAGCAGTATTCGGAATACACTTTGGCTGCCATATCCAGGATCCTGTGGCAGCGCTGGCCTGTGAGGGCGGATATTGTCATGGCCGGGGCATAGGACAGGAACTTGGACTTGTACCGCAAATCAGACAGATATGCTTTTTCACTTTTGTCCTGCTTGTCCACCAGGTCCCATTTATTGAGCAGAAAAATGGCGCCGCACCCCCTTTTTTCCGCATATCCGGCAATGGTGATGTCCTGATCGGTGATCCCCTCTGCCGCATCAATAACGATCAGGGCCACATGGCAGTCATCCAGGCTTTTCAGGGATTTGAGGATGGAAAATTTTTCCAGCTTCTGTGTCACCTTTCCCTTACGCCGGATGCCGGCCGTGTCCATGAGGACAAACCGCTGTCCCTTTTGTGTGACAGCCAACTCAATGGCATCCCGGGTAGTTCCTGCTTTTTCGCTCACCACCACCCGGTGTTCACCGAACAGCTGGTTGGCCAGGCAGGATTTTCCCACATTGGGACGGCCCACAATGGCAATGCGGATAGCCTCATCTTCGTCCGGGGCCGGGTCCACAGTATCAGAAAACGCTGCAACCAGATCATCCAGAAAATCATCCATCCCGATGCCGTGTTCTGCTGAAACCATATAAAACGATTCAATGCCAAGGGCATAGAACTCTCCCAGGTCATCATGCTGACGAAGATTTTCGATCTTGTTTACCACAAAAAAAACCGGTTTGTCAGTTTTGCGTAAAATCGCTGCCAGATCCCAATCATAGGGAGACAGTCCAGCCCTGCCGTCCAGGATAAAAACCAGGGCATCTGCCTGCTCCACCGCCAGAATCAGTTGTTCTCTGATCTGGGTGGCAAAACTGTCATCATCCGCTTGCAGAAAACCGCCGGTATCAATCACAATAAACTGTTTGTCATTCCATTGGGCCTCCCCGTAGTGGCGGTCCCGGGTCACCCCGGGCATGTCATCCACCAGGGCCTGCCTGGACCGGATCATTCTGTTGAACAATGTTGATTTGCCCACATTGGGCCGGCCCACAAGGGCCACCACGGGTTTCATATCGGTCTCCTTAAAATGGGGCATGACTGACTTGCTCAGACAGTATACACCCTGCAGCCTGATTATTAAACAGGTTTAGACACACTTATAATTCGCTTTATGGATTTTTGATCTTTTTTAACAAAAAAAAGCCCTCAGCATGATGCTGAAGGCCTTGATATGTCGATGTGGCGTCCCCAAGGGGATTCGAACCCCTGTCGCCGGCGTGAAAGGCCGGTGTCCTGGACCGGGCTAGACGATGGGGACGCATCTGGTTTTCTGGTATCTGGTGCTCTTTTAATGGTGGGCCGTGCTGGGCTCGAACCAGCGACTCTCTGCTTAAAAGGCAGATACTCTGCCAACTGAGTTAACGGCCCGGGGGCACTCCCAAAAAACAAAGGCGAATTTATATGTTTTGCCCGACATTGTCAACTCTTTTTTTACTTTTTTTAAAATTAATCTGTTTCAGGCACCTGGTCAATCACCCGTAAAAACGCATCCACCACCTGCGGGTCAAACTGGGTACCTGAATTTTCAGCAATAATCTCAAGAACAAGGCTCTTTTCCATTTTTTTGCGGTAGGTCCGGTCAGATGCCATGGCATCAAAACAATCGGCCACAGACATGATCCTTGCCAGTTTTGGAATGGCTTCCCCCTTTAGCCCATCAGGGTATCCCTTGCCGTCAAACCGCTCATGGTGATGCCGGATGATTGCCACTTCCCGGTCCCACAACCCCAGCTTGCTTATTATATCCGCCCCGATGGCCGGGTGTTCCTTGATCTTTTCAAATTCTTCATCTGTCAGCCGGCCGGGCTTGAGCAAAATGTCGTCCCTGATACCGATCTTACCGATATCATGCAGGGTGCCTGCAAAATTGATCACGTCCAGTTCTTGTTCAGAACACCCCATTTCCCGGGCGATCATATGCGCATACCTGGCCACCCGGGTGGAATGCCGCCTGGTATAAAAATCACGAACCTCAAGTGCTGTTACAAAGGCGAACAGGGTGGAAAACAGATTGTCATAGATATTTTCATACAAGGCAATATTTTCAATGGCAGCCGCTGCTTTCCGGGTGATGAAATTCATGTAGTAAATATCTTTTTCGCTGAAAGACAGGCTTTGTTGAAAAATAAAGGCAGATGCCACCCCAAAAATTTTATCCCGGATTTTCAAAGGAACCGCCATAAAAGAATTCACCGGTGGCCCCAGCTGACTGATCTCACTGGATTCCGGTACCAGACAGGGTGTTTTTCCGGCAGCAAGGTATTCTTTGATATAGGATCTGGTTTTATCAGGGATATCTGTTTCAAGCCGCATAGAGGCCTGTTCGTCAGAACCATCGGCACAAGCACTGGCCACCAGGACCAGAGACCGGTTTTTTTCTGAAAAAATATGGAAAAAAACCTGGTCTGCATGGAGTTCTTCCACCCCCAGTTCCACAACCTTGTCAAAGATTGCCTGGCTGGAGTCTGTGGTGGAAAAATCCTCCATCACCCGGTTCAGGGTATTGACCTCTTCCACCCGCTTGACCAGCTGTTCATTCAACTTTTGAAGCCTGGCCTGACGTTCCACCTCCTCTTTGAGGATCAGATTTTCCACAAACAGCTCACGTTCTCTCAAAATCCGCCTGAGGGTCAATTCCATCTGCTCAAGATTCACCGGTTTTATGAGATAGTCCACAACCCCGTTTTTAAGGGTCTGGATGGTGTTCTCCAGGGAGGGATACCCGGTCATCACCACAACCGGGAGGGTGTTGTCAATCTGTCTGATTTTTTCTGCCAGCTCAAGACCATCCATCACCGGCATATTGATGTCAGTGAAAATACAGGAAATCTTCTCCTGATTGATGACATCAAGGGCCTCCACTCCGTTCCCGGCAGTGTAAACCTCATATCCTTTTCTCTGGAAATATCCTTCAGTGACATCCCGAATGCCTTCTTCATCATCCACCACCAGGATCTTAATGATATCATCCGTCATAATTTTCAAGTCAGCCTGTTTATGAATTTTTAGGATTTTTTAGTTCTTATCTTTCCTTAAGATATGTGTGTATATGAAAGCAACTATTTTATCAACAAAAATGAAAAAATCACCTGATGCCCTGATTTATAAGAATATAATTCTAAAAATAATAAAATAATAAAATATTTATTCTTGACATAGGCAAAAAATCTAAATATTATTTGCTAAATACAAACAATACACAGATAAACCGGAACCATTCCATGGACAAAACCGATTTACAAATAGTTCAGATTCTGCAAAAAAAAGCACGGATACCCAATGTTGAAGTATCCAGAACCATTGGCATGGCCCCCTCTGCCGTGCTGGAGCGAATCAAGAAGCTGGAAGCATCAGGGATCATACAGGGATATGAGGTCCGGCTCAATCCTGATATGTTCAATTGTGCCATGGTGGCATTTATCCATATACAGGTGGCCGATCCTGCCTGTTTTACCAGAATCGGCCGCACCCTGGCCGCCATTGACCAGGTCCAGGAGGTTCATTACCTGGCCGGCCAGGACTGTCTGATGGCCAAACTCAGGGTAAAAGACAACAAGGAACTGGAAACCATTCTGCGGACCCGGATCAACAACATCGAAGCTGTGGTATCCACCCGGACCCATATTGTATTGTCATCTTTTAAGGAAAGTGCAAAGATCATGCTGGATAAAACCCATTTATGAATCTGTTTTTTTTACACCACACCTGAAATTTTTAAAAAAACCGAACTATCTCCAAGGAAATGTCTCATGCCCATGTCACCCGCCTTTAAGAAAAGATTGTCCCTGATTCTCCCAAAGATCGTCACAACCTTTGGCACCCCGTTTCATATTTATGATGAAACCGGCATCTGTGATAACTGCGACTTTCTCAATACCACGTTCAGCCCGGTTGAAGGGTTTAAAGAATACTTTGCCGTCAAAGCCCTGCCCAACCCCTCCATCATGGCTGTTCTCCGTGAAAAAGGATTCGGATTTGACTGCAGCTCCGTGCCTGAACTGTCACTGGCCAGGAGAACCGGGGCCACTGGAGAAGATATCATGTTCACCTCCAACAATACCAGTTTGGACCAGTTCAGACAAGCCATGGATCATGGCGGATCTATCCTGAATCTGGATGATATCTCACTTATCTCAAAGCTGCCCCGGGTCCCTGAACTGATCAGCTTCAGGTACAATCCCGGCCCTGAAAGATCCGGGAACCATATTATCGGCAACCCGGTAGAAGCCAAATACGGGGTCAGCCATAACCAGATTCACAAAGCCTATGAAACCGCCATCCAGATGGGAGTCAAGCGATTCGGCATACACACCATGCTGGCATCCAATGAACTAAATCACACATACATGATCGATACCGCTGACATGCTGCTGGAAATCATTACAGAACTTTACAAAAAATTTGCCGTCTGTTTTGAATTCATAAACATCGGCGGAGGCCTGGGCATTCCCTATACCCCTAAAGACCACCCCTTTGATCTGACAGCCATGGCCAGGGGAATTATCGGTTCCCTGGAAAGATTCAGGGCGAAAAACCGCTGGACACCCAGGCTGTACATGGAAAGCGGCCGTTATATTACCGGCCCCCACGGGGTTCTGGTCACCCGTGTCATCAATCACAAACACATTTACAGAGATTATGTGGGGGTGGATGCATCCATGTCCGCTCTCATGCGCCCTGGACTATACGGGGCCTACCACCATGTTCATGTACATGGAAAAGAATCGCTTCCCGCATCCGGGCCGGTGGATGTGGTGGGAGCCCTGTGCGAGAACAACGACAAATTTGCCGTTCAGCGGCTTCTGCCCAAAACCTGCGAAGGCGATATACTGGTCATCCACGATACAGGGGCACACGGCCATTCAATGGGATTCAACTACAACGGCCATTTACGTCCCAAAGAACTTATGCTAAAAAAAGATGGCAGTGTTGCCCTCATCCGGCGGGCTGAAACCATGGCAGACTACTTTGCCACCCTGAATTTTGAACCCCGGATCATGCCGGTGCCATAAAACAAGGTCCCTGACAGCGCCACTGACAGGCGCCAGGCCAAAAATCAAAGGGCCGGCTTTCCATGAAAGGAGGTATCATGTCCCATTGCATGGTCCTTGTCACCTGCGGCAGTGAAACTGAAGCCACAGATCTGGCATCCAAAATTGTTAACAAAAAACTGGCTGCCTGTGTGCAGATGAACCCGGTGCGCAGCATATATACCTGGGACAGCCGGGTACAGACAGAAACCGAAACCCGACTGGTCATCAAGACCAGGACATCCCTGTACCCTGATCTGGAAGCCTTTATCCTGGCACACCATACTTATGAGGTGCCCCAAATCCTCCAGGTACCGGTGACAAACGGGCTGCCCGCATTTCTTGACTGGATTGACCAGACCACCGGAAAATAAACAGCGCCGAAGAAAAAAGCCTCTGCTGTGCATGGAGGATCCACGTTCATCTCTGCCATCAACCGCTAGTGCCGGGTACAGGTCTGGAACCTACAGGGACTTCAGAATGGTTACTTGCGTTGGCCCTGATTTTTACTGTACTTTGCATGAAAAGTATTTCATAATGGATCAAAATTATTCCCAGGCCTTAAAAGGAGACCGACATTGATGAATCTCAGGGAAGAATGTCCGGAAAAGCTGCTGACCCCGGAACAAAGCGTTAAAAAGATCAAAAACGGCAGCCGGGTGTTCATCGGCACCGGATGCGGGGAGCCCCAGCGCCTGATAAAGGCCATGGTGGAAAATGTGAGCACCCAGGACATCATTGTGTATCAGATGCTGTCATCTTCTCTGTCCAGATATATCCATGATGAAAAATTTTTGTCCCGGTTTTCCGTCAAGCTGTTTTTTATTTCCGTTCTCATGCGCCAGTCCGCATTTGAAGGAAAGATTGACTATATACCGGTGTATCTCTCCCAGATTCCCAAAATTTTTGAACACCGCGAAATCGGGCTGGATGTGGCCCTGATTCAGGTGTGCCCCCCTGACAGGCATGGATACTGCTCTCTTGGTATTTCCGTGGACATCACCCTGTCAGGCATGAAAAATGCCGACCTGGTGATCGCCCAGGTCAATCCCCAGATGCCCAGAACCTGGGGAGATTCAGTGGTGCACATAGATGAAATCGACTTTCTGGTGGAACATGAGGAACCGCTGCTGGAGTCATTGCCCAGCCAGAAAAACAAAAAGGTGGTGGAACGTATCAGCCATTATGTCAACATGCTGGTGGATGACGGCGCCACCCTCCAGATCGGGTTCGGACATCTGCCCGACGCAGTGATGCCCTATCTGGCAGACAAAAAAGACCTGGGAATCCATACCCAGGTGATCACCGACGGCCTGCTTCCCCTGTTCAAGAAAAAAGTGATAACCAACCGAAAGAAAAACTATCTGCCGGACAGGGTGGTGGCATCTTTGTGCATGGGTTCCAAAGCCCTTTACGATTATGTGGATAACAATCCCATGTTTTATTTTAAATCATCGGAATTTGTCAATGATCCCAACGTCATCGCCAAAAACGACCGGCTGATCTCCATCAGTTCCGCTCTGGAGGTGGATCTGACCGGCCAGGTCTGTACAGATTCCAAGGGATATCTGTTTTACAGCGGCATCGGGGACCAGGTGGATTTCATCCGGGGGTCTGCCATGTCAGAAGGCGGTTTTTCCATTATCATCATCCCTTCCACAGCCCAGAACGATGAGGTATCCCGCATTGTACCCCACCTGAGTGAAGGAGCCGGTGTCGCCACCACCAGAGGGGATATTGATATCATTGTGACCGAATACGGAATTGCTGAGATGCGTCGCAAAAGCATCTATCAGCGGGTCATGGAACTGGCCCAGATCGCCCATCCCAAATTCAGAAAAGAGTTGATATCCGAAGCCAAAAAACGCCACTATATTTTCCCGGATCAGCTGCCCCCCACCAGCCAGGATCTGATGTTTCTGGATTCCTATCACTATACGTTAAAACTTGCCAACGGCAAGGATATCAATTTCAGGCCCCTGCTGCCCTCAGACGAGTTTGAGTCCCGGCATTTTTACTATTCATTGCAGGAAGATTCCATTTACTACCGGTTTTTCAACAAGCGCAAGGTGTTTTCCAGGGAGATGCTCCAGCAGCAGTGGGCTGAGGTGGATTACCGCCGGAACATGACCCTGATCGGAGTGATGCAGGTGGGACAGCGCAAACAGATTGTTGCCATCGGCTCCTATGCCGAGGCTGCTGAAGATGCGGCGGAAGTGGCTTTTCTGGTAAAAGAAAACCTCCACGGCATGGGGATCGGATCTTTTTTACTGGCAACCCTGGAGAGCATTGCCAAAGAAAACAATTACACCCGGTTCATTGCCACGGTGCTGGCGGAAAACCGCAAAATGCTCAAGGTGTTCCAGAAACGGTACCCGGACGCCAAATTCATGCGCACCGGCAGCGGTGAAATTGAAGTTGAAATGCCCTTTGTCTGATCTGTTTAATTAATTTTTACGCCTGGAGCTCAGCTCTGGAAAATCCCAGTAAAAGTATTCGGTGAACCGCTCCTGGCCGCCCTTGTCAGATTTGGAAGCAGTCATCTCCCGCAGCGCGATGCGCCGGATTTTACCTGAAATGGTCTTGGGAACCTCTGTGACAAACTCAATGATTCTGGGAATCTTGAATTTTGCCAGGATATTGGTGGTATGTTTGAACAGTTCCAGGGCCAGGTCCCGGTTTCCCTGGTAACCCGGGTTCAGGATCACATAGGCCTTCACCAGCTGGTACCGGTGGGGGTCAGGCGCCCCGACCACCGCTGCCTCAGCCACGGCCGGATGCTCAACCAGCGCACTTTCCACCTCAAAGGGGCCGATGCGGAAGTCTGATGATTTGATCACATCATCAGCCCGTCCCACAAACCACCAGTATCCATCCGCATCAAAAGAGGCCCGGTCCCCGGTATAGTAAAAACTGTCCACAAACACGGAACTCATTTTTTCCGGGTTTCCGATATATTCACAAAAAAGGCCGATGCCCCGCCAGTTGTCCAGCTTGACCACAATATGTCCCACGGTATCCGGGGTTTTGATCTCATTGCCTTCATCATCTGCCAGGGCCACATCATACATAAAAGACGGCATGCCAAAGGACCCGGACCGCATGCTGTCCGCCATCCAGGGGGGATTGCCGATCATTGCTGTGGATTCTGTCTGGCCGTAGAAATCCCGGATCCTTGTGCCGGTATGTGTTTCCCACCGGTTGATGACATCCGGATTCAATGGTTCTCCGGCTGACACAGACTGACAAAGCATAGACAGGTCAAATCCGGACAGATCCGTGTTCACAAACATCCGCCAGGCAGTGGGAGGGGCGCAGAAGGTGGTAACCCGGTGTTTCTCCAGCGCCTTCAGGTACAGGGCCGGGTCCAGGCTGTTAAAGGAAAACGCGGTGACTGTTGCGCCCACATTGAACGGCACGAAAAAAGAGGACCATGACCATTTTGCCCATCCCGGCGCACTCAGGTTGTGGTGGATATCGTCAGGCTGTACCCCGATGATCACAGTGGTGGACAGGTGCCCCAATGGATAGGAAACAGCTGTATGCCCCACCCGCTTGGGGAGGCCGGTGGTTCCGGAAGTAAAAAAACAGAACAGTATGTCATCGGACCGGGTGGGAGCTGCCTGGGCCTCAGTGGGTTGATTCCGGATCTCATCAAATCCGGTCCAGCCCTGTCTGGTTCCCAGCACCAGTTTTACCCTGGGATGGATACCGGTCTGTTCTGCTGCCTGATCAATGAGTTTTGCACTGGCTTCGTCAGCCAGTACCACATCCGGTTTATAGGTTTCAAACCGGTATTCCAGCTCCCGTGGAGTCATGGTGGTAGCGGTGGGAACCGCCACAATTCCGGCCTTTATACAGGCAAGGCCCGCAACCCACATCTCAGGTACAACAGGTGCCATCATATACATGTTCTTTTTATGACCCACACCGTTTTGTGCAAGAAAGTTCTTCAGCTGGTTGGCTTTGCACATCAATCCCAGGTAAGTATATTCTATGGTTTCACCGGTATGAATGTCATTCCAGATCAGGGCGGTCTTTTCAGGATGTTCCTTTACATGAAGGCCTTCAAAAACCTGGCCGGCCCAGTTGAACGTCTCAGGCAGCTGCATATGGTTCAAGGTGTTAAAAAAGGATCTGGCCCTGTCTTCTTTGTGAGCATTGTCCGCCATCTGGTTGATCCGGATCACTTCCTGATAAAGTTCTTTCATACCGTCCAAACACTCCTTGCAATCCAATTTAATATTATGTATAGCATCAGACCAAAATACCCTGCTTCATCGCACATGGCCATGACCCTTGTCAAGGCTTTGATACAACTTAAAATAACCCAAAAACCGGTATGAAACAAGCGCGCTTATGGACAGCAATGCTTTCACCCTGATCATGGCCCCTTTACAGGGACTCACCGATGTCACATTCAGAACGGTTTATGCCCGGCATTTTTCTGGTGTGGATGAGGCACTGGCACCGTTTATCTCCACCATGGGTCACCAGCGTCTCAAACCGGCCCGGATAAAGGATGTGGATCCCAGATACAACCAGGCCCTGCCGGTGACTCCCCAGATCCTGGGCAATGCGGCAGAAGATTTTATTTTCCTGGCCCGGCACCTGGCTGATATGGGGCATGGCCAGGTCAACTGGAACCTGGGATGCCCCCATTCCAAGATCGCCAAAAAAATGCGCGGCTCCGGCCTGCTGATGTTTCCACAGACCATTGACGCGCTGCTGGAAAAAATCATCCCCAATATCCCGGTGCCGTTATCTGTGAAGATCCGCCTGGGACGGCAGTATAAACAGGAGATTCATGAGCTGATCAAGGTATTGAACCGCCACCGCCTGGACCACATCATCCTTCATCCCCGCACCGGTACCCAGATGTACCGGGGTTTGGCTGACCATGATGCATTTGAGGCTGCCATGCATGCCAGTGCCCACCCATTTGTCTACAACGGGGATATCACGGACATCACCTCTTTTTTAACTGTGAAAAACCGATTTTCCTGCATCAACCGGTTCATGATCGGCAGGGGCCTTTTGGCCAACCCGTTTCTGCCTGAAGAGATCAAGGGCATATCACCGGACCCGGACCAGCGGCTGACACGGCTTAAAAATTTTCATGATGATCTGGTGACCGCCTATGCCGGCCAGTTTTCAGGTCCCGGCCACCTGACCGGGCGCATGAAAGGATTCTGGCATTATCTGGGAATATCATTTAAAAACCACAGCAAACCCTTGAAAAAAATATTCAGATCTCAGTCATTTACCGCCTATTCAGACAATGTGGCCCGGTTTTTTGATGCAGATCCCAGATTCTGTCCCTAAAGCAAGGGCCAGTACATCACACACGGCTGCCTGCTGCAAACCCCTGGTGAACCGCATCAAAGGCCGTTCCCACCCGGGCCGCATCCCCCACCACCTCACAGGCAATGCCCATCTGCCGCACCACTGATTCAAGAAGATTGTGGGAAACAGAACCGGCAGCCACCACCACGGTGTCCACAGCCAGTTCCCGGGCGGTGCCCTCTTTTTCAAACACCAGGCCGGCAGGGGTAATCCGGATCACTTTTGCCGATGCCAGCATATCTATACCTGCCCTGCCAAGGTCCTGCATCATTCCCCATCTGGTTGATTTCCCGATATCTTTTCCAATATGGTCCATCATCTCCATAAGGGTAATCTTTGTGTTGCCTGCCGCCGCCATCTTAAACAGGGTATCTGAATCCTCCGCCTGGTTCACCAGCAGAAATTTCAACACATCCGCCGGCATCGATCCCTGTTCAGCCAAAAACAGAGCGGTTTCCACCCCCACGGCATTGCCGCCCACCACCGCCACCTGCCGGCCGGTGATGACTTTGTTTTCCAGTACATCCCAGGCCTGGACCACATGGGGCAGGTCAATGCCCGGGATGGATGGCTTCACCGGCCTGGCACCGGTGGCCAGAATCACGACATCCGGGTTTTCTTTTTGAATGATCTCCTGATCCACACCGGTGTTAAGGACCACAGGAATCTTTTCTTTGGCCAGCTGGGCTTTCAGATCCCTGGCCAGCCCGGCAAACTCCTGTCTGCCCGGCGGGGCTGCTGCCAGATGCAGCTGCCCTCCCAGGCGGCCTGTTTTCTCATACATCACCACCTGGTGTCCCCTCTGCCGGGCAGTAAGAGCTGCCATCATGCCGCCGGGCCCGGCCCCGGCCACCAGAATCTTTTTAGGCGACAAGGCCGGTTCAACCGCTCTGTCGGTCTCGTGGCCGGCCAGAGGATTGCACAGGCACTCCACCGGTTTGAGTTTGAACAGGTTGTCAAAGCATCCCTGGGCACAGGCGATGCAGTGAACAATTTCATGTTCTCTGCCCTGCTGTGCTTTCCGGGGCAGCAGGGGATCGGCAATCAGGCTTCTGCCCATGGCCACCATGTCACAGTGGCCTTTTGCCAGCACCTCCCTGGCCGTGGCCGGATCATTGATCCGGTGGGAGGCGATCACCGGGATATCCACCTGTTCTTTAATCCCCGCTGCCAGATAGGAGAACGCACCCCGGGGTACCTGGGAAACGATCTGGGGCACCCGGGCCTCATGCCAGCCCACGTTGATGCACAAGGCATCCACCGGGCCCCGGGCCAGGGTCCTGGCATAAATTTTCAACTCTTTTCTGGTATTGCCCCCCGGCATGAAATCATTGCCGTTCATGCGAACGATCAGGGGGAAATCCTCTCCCACAGCCCCCCGGACCGCATCCATCACCTCACACCCGAACCGCATGCGGTTTTCCAGGCTTCCGCCGTATTCATCTGTGCGGTGATTGGTTAACGGCGAGAGAAACTCACTGATAAGATAACCGGTGCCGCTGAGGATCTCCACGGCGTCAAACCCGGCAGTTTTCACCCGCAAAGCGGCCCGGGCAAATCGCTCAATCGTCTGATGTATCTCATCTGCCGTCATTTCTCTGGGCACCTCTTTTGTGAGGCGCGAAGCAACCGCAGACGGCGCCACCGGCTGCCGGCCCTCCAGAAAAAACGAAAAATTGTACCGGCCGGCATGGTTGAGCTGTACCGCCCCTTTGGATCCATTGTCCCTGATGGCGGATGCCAGACGCGTCAAACCTGGAATGAACCGGTCATCATGGGCACCAATGTTCTGGGAGTTGCCCGACAGTTCATCAACAGTGGCAAACCCCACACAGATCAGGCCGGCACCGCCTTTTGCCCGCACTGCATAAAAATCTATGATCGGATCGGTTACCTCATACGCCTCCCCCATGCCCAGATGCATGGCAGGCAGACAGATCCGGTTGTCCAACGTCAGCTGGTTGATGGTGACAGGTTCAAACAGATGATCCTTCATTGTATCTCCATTTATAAATTATCCATATCCGCATGTGTGAAAATCAGACCACAGCCGTTGTCATGACAGGATCAATCTTTTTTTCCTGACGAAGCCGGAGGTCCGGGCTGGATGTCAGTGGTCTGGTTCTGCCCGGTTTTTGTTTCTTTTTTGTCTGTCACCTGACAGGCATCCCGCATTCAGGTGGAAATGCCCATTTTGGGCAGCACATAGATCTGCAGCAGCAGATACACGCCGACAAACAATGCAATCCATATCAACTCTTTCATAAAACTTCTCCTTTCCGGACGGTTTATGTGTTATCATAGCCCCAAATTACCCTGAATTCAACCGCTTGCATTGAATAAAATAATGGTTATAGTGATCTTAAAAATTTTTATAAAAAAACAATCAGGCGGCCGGGTGCCGTCCAGGTTTGCTTTGTTTCAATGCCTTTTTAACATCTTCAAGGAGATATCCCATGATCAAAAAACCCCAGAATATTTTATTTGCCTCTGACCTGTCCGTGGACATGAAACATATTTTCGAACATGCGGTTGCCATGGCCACCTATACCGGTGCCAACCTGGTTGTTCTGCATGTGATGGAAGAAGCCAGCCCGTCCGCGGAAAAACAGGTGAAAATGGCATTTGGCGAAACCCTGTACCATGAGATTAAATCCAAGCACAAATCCGGTGCCCGGGACCTGCTCATCGGCAAAAACGTGGATGCACTGCGGATCAGACAGGCCATTGCCGGATTTTTTGAAGACCGGGAAACCGCACCATCCCAGGCAGACTCCCCCATTAAAAAAATTCTGGTGGCAGAGGGGCGGTCCATTGCCGATGAAATCGTCTCCACTGCCGTGGAAGAGGACTGTGCCTTCATTGTCATGGGATGCAGGCAGCAGGGCCTGCTGGCCCAGACCATGGGGGACAAACTGGTGCGCAAGGTTCTGAAACGGTCATCTGTTCCGGTATTTGTGGTACCCCGCGCCAACGAATAAAATCAGGGGCCGGGAAAGTTTTTCATATTTTCCCGGCCCCTGAAAAAAGTTACCAGTGCACCTATGGTCGCCATGGCACTTCCTGCTGCCATCACATGCCTGAACCCTGCCATGAATGCAGGAGCCATATCAGGCACATACCCTTCCGGTCCCTGCCCCTGAAAAGTGAGAAAAAATGAAAATATGGCCCCTGCCAGGGCCACTCCGGAAACCATGCCCAGGTTCCGGGCCGTGGCTGTGGCACCTGAGGCAATACCCCGCTGGTGTACCGGTACCGCACCCATGATTGCGGTATTGTTGGGAGAAACAAACAGAGCTGTGCCGATACCTGCCAGGGCCATGCGCCAGACAATGGCCCCGGTTCCCATGACAGGGGTTGAAAAAATCAGAGAAAACAAAGACAGGGCCATAAAAACCATACCCAGGGTGCATAGCATCCGGGAGCCCAGCCGGTCCGCCAGAATGCCGGATATGGGAGAGATGACCAGCAGAAACAAAAACGGCACAATCATGATGATTCCGGTTTTGGAAGCGGAAAAACCGCAGGGGAATGTAAGGAAAAACGGCATCATGAACACCAAAACAAACAGGCTGGCAAACAGGATGGCAGACGATATCAGCGGCAGAGTAAACAGCCGGATTTTCATCAGGTTCAGATCCAGCAAAGGATAGGCACTTTGCTTTTCATTATACACAAATCCAATACAGCAGATAATGGCTGTCATCAGGCAGACACCTGATCCAAGTGATATGAATCCCCAGTCTGAAGACCTCACCAGGGGCACAATCAGGCAGCTGAGCATCACCATCAGCAAAAGGCTGCCGGTCATATCCAGAGGTTCCCGGGTCCCTTTGCCGCCGGACAGACCCTTGAGCACAAACACCCCTGCTGCCGCCGCCAGTATGCCGATGGGCACATTGATATAAAAGATCAGGCGCCAGGAAAAGTATTCCAGAATCATGCCGCCTGCCAGGGGCCCCAGGGTCAGGCCGGCAGCCACCACAGCCCCCATCATGCCCAGTGCCTTTCCCCGCTCTGCCAGTGAAAATGCATCCACCACCAGGGCAGGAGAGCAGGCCATCAGCATGGCGGCCCCCACCCCCTGCAACGCTCTGGCACCCACCAGTATCCGGGGGCTCATTGCCTGGCCGCACAGCAAAGATCCCAGGGTAAACACAAAAAAACCAACCACATATATAACCTGCCGTCCTTTAATATCTGACAGCCTGCCAAAGGTGAGCAGCAGAGAAGACACGGTGAGCAGATACACCACCACCACCCACTGCACGGTTTTCACATCAGAAGACAGATCTTCCATGATATATGGCAGTGCCACATTGACAATGCTGGAATCCAATGTGGACATGAAGATCGATACCCCCACCAGTAAAAAAACCTGCCATTTTTTATTAAAAAACCTCATGTACATGCCACTCCATTGTTTTGATACACCCAAGAATATGGTATATTCCCCTGGTAAACAAGAAAAATCAAAAGGAGCCCCATGGCAACCGTGAATGATGTGGTATTGATTTACCTGGAAGATGCACCGGTATCTTTTGCCCGGGTTGAAAGCATACTGCCTGACCCGAAAAAAGACTGGTACCAGATAACCCTTCTCATGCTTCAAATCCCGATGCAGAATGTCACCTGGATACTCAAAGACAATTATATCAACGGAGATGACTTCCAGATGAACGGCAAAACAATGCGGCTGGAAACCATTAAACCTCTGAAAAAAGAAGCGGTTTTTTCAACAGATGTTAAAAAAAGCCCAAAAAAACCTGCGGCATCTGATGAAAAAAAACCGGAGTCTAGCAACATCATCTCCTTTGCCGACCTGAAGAAAAAAAACCATGATCAGGACCCGGCCTGACATTATTTTTGTCTTTTGCCGGGTTCTTGCAGGTGCATGAATGAAAATCGGGTCCATAGATATTCCTGGAAAAACCTTTCTGGCACCCCTGGCCGGCATCACCAACCTGCCGTTCCGAACGCTGGTAAAAGAATGCGGATGTGCCGTGGTCTGCTCGGAAATGATAAGTGCCAAAGGCCTTTTTTACAACTCGGACAAAACCCTTGCCCTGCTGCGGTCCTGCCCGGAAGAACGGCCGCTGTCCGTCCAGATTTTCGGGGCTGACCCGGCCATTATGGCAAGGGCGGCTGCTGAAATTGAGGTCATGGGGGTCGCGGATATCCTGGACATCAATTTTGGATGCAGTGTAAAAAAAGTGGTGAAGCAGGGGGCGGGGGCTGCCCTGATGCAGGATATGGAAAACAGCCGGCGGATTTTGCAGGCGGTTCGAAACGCCACCACCCTTGCGCTGACCATAAAAATAAGATCCGGCTGGACTCCGTGCGGCTCCCAGGCATTTGCCCTGGCTGAAACAGCTCAGCAGGAAGGGGTGGATGCTGTCATCTTTCATCCACGCACCGCAACCCAGGGATTTAAAGGCCGCGCAGACAGAACCCTGATCCGGCAGTTGAAAACAAAAATCTCCATACCGGTTATCGGCAACGGCGATATCCATACTGCGGCAGATGCTTTGGACATGCTTGACCAGACCGGCTGCGACGGTGTTATGATCGGCCGGGCCGCCATGACCAACCCTTTTATTCTCAGCCAGGTGGAATCACTCATAACCCATGGCACCTGCCGGCCCATCCCCTATACCTTCATATTCAACAAAATGGAGCGGCTCATCCATTTATATATAAAACATTTCGGAGAACAAACTGCCTGCCGGATGCTCAAAGGCAAACTTCCCTGGTTTGTCAAAGGTCTGCCCGGATGTTCCGATTTCCGGAAAAACTTGTCCCAAATACCGTCAACAGCCCATGCCCTTGAATTGATACACAATTATGAATTTCGCCTCAATTTGTGAATTTCATTCACACAGACAAAAATCCAGGCATATCGCAGGATGAAAAATCGCAAAAATCCCTTGACAAAGAAAGAAAAAAACAGGATACATACACAGCATTTTAGAATAGATGCCCATATTATCCGGAAAATTTTTTTCCGGGGCCGATTTAGCCATAAAAAAACAAAATCAGAATCTTACGAAAATCAGGTCATCGTTATGGCCACCACAACTACATTCCTTGAAGGAGAACATGAACTAAATGAATGACTTTTTACAAAGCCTCCGCAACGGGCAGGCTGACAAACCGCGGACTCCCAAGACGCGCAAGAGTTATGATAATTCCTATCAGTACAGCAACAACCCCAGATTTCATTCCTATGGCAGCGGATACCAGAACCCCAGAACCCCGAACCTGAAACGACAGCCAGGCCCTCCCGGTCCCATGGGAAACCAGATGCCCCAGGAAGACCCGGGCATTGCCCTGCTGGCAGATGCCATTGAAAACCTCACCCACCATGTTGAAATCCTGGTGAAAAATCAGGAATATCTGACAAGTGTTCAGGAACGGACAGCCGACATGATGGAGCGTCAGGCCTTTGCCATTGAACGTATCCTGGCCCATATGCAGATTGATGCACCGCCCCAGTCTGATCATGATCTGAATCCTGACATCAGCAAAACGCAACCGCAAAAACCAGACCTTCCCCGGGAACAGACGGTAAAAGCCAAGCCAGAAATCCGGGAACCTGTTTTCTCTGAAAATGATACAACCCAGGTCGCTCCGGAACCCACAACCAAACGCCGGGTTATCAGAAAACGCAAAAAAACCGCACCCGACAAAACCCCGGGTCAGCAGCCCCTGTCAAACAGTTTTTCTCTGCTTCCCAGAGAAGAGGTTATGAATATCATCCAGAGCATGCGGGAAAAAGGCGCTACCTACAACCAGATTGCCAAACACCTGGTGGAACTGGGACAACCCACATTCTCAGGCCGCGGAGAGTGGCACGCCCAGACCATTCACAGGCTGTGCAGTAAAAAATAATTGGTTTTTGCATCACTCTGGGGCACCGAAAATCTATTTTTGATGCCTCAGGGTGTGAGCCGCTTTAAATACACATCCCATTCCCATGGCACAAGCTGCTGTTTTTTTGTATTACAGGATTTACAGCAGGGAACCAGATTGAATTTTTCAGACCTGCCCCCCCGGGCCAGCGGAATAATATGGTCCATGGTCAGTTCTGCCGGCAGAAAGCTTTTGCCGCAATAATGGCAGATACCATTGGAGCGTCTGCGTTTCCACCACTGGCTGTTCCGCAGCTTTCTGGCTTTTGCCCGCTCTTTTTTTAACGCTGCTTCATCCACAGACAAACCTGGTTCCATAATTGTGTTTTCAATACCCTAGCTCGTTCAGGATCCGCTGGTTGCTCACCCAGTCTTTGGTCACCCTTACAAACAGCTTGAGCAGGACCCTGGTTCCCAGCATTTTCTCCATATCGATCCGGGCCAGGGTGCCGATGCGGGACAGCATCGCCCCTTTTTTACCGATAATAATGCCTTTTTGAGAACTGCGCACCACATGGATGGTGGCATGGATCACGATCAGTTTTTTTTCCACATCAAAGGCATCCACGGTCACAGCAGATGAATAGGGGATTTCCATACCGGTGAGGCGAAACACCTTTTCCCGGACAATCTCCTTGACCAGAAATTTTTCCGATACATCGGTAAAGGTGTCTTCAGGAAACAGGCGGGGGCCTTTGGGCAGATATTTTTCCACCTCATCCATGAGCTGGGGCACCTGGATGTTCTGACTGGCTGATATCGGTATCACCGCCTTGAAATCAAACACAGGCGAAAACTTTTCCACCAGCAGGAACAGATCTGCTTTTTTTGCGACATCAATTTTATTTAATGCCAGAATCACCGGTTTTTTTGCTTTGTGCAGCCGGGAGATGATCTGGTTTTCCGCGGCATGGTTCCGGGAGACCGCATCCACCATGAAAAGGATCAGGTCCACATCTTCCACAGCCTGGAGTGCCTGGTCCACGATGCGCTTGTTCAGCAGGGTGGAACTTTTGTGGATGCCCGGGGTGTCCACAAAAACAATCTGTGAGCCCGGGCGGTTCACGATCCCTAAAATCCGGTCCCGGGTGGTCTGGGGCTTTTTTGAGGTAATGGAAATCTTTTGTCCCAGCACCTGGTTCAACAGGGTTGATTTGCCGGCATTGGGAGCACCGATGATAGCCACAAAACCGGACCCGATATCCTGATGCATCAGTCTGTTTCCCCTTTTTGGGTGTGGTACCATTCAACAAGGCTGGTGATCTCATCGAGTATGGTGTCTCTTCCCAGCCGGGTTTTGGCGGAAAACACGATCACCTTGTCCCTGTCCCGGTCCATCCGGGAACTGATGGCAGCCACGCGCTTTTGCTGCTGGGTTTTGGACAGTTTATCCGCCTTGGTGAGCACCACCAGATAAGGCAAGTTATGGGATCCCAGCCACCGGGCAAGGCTGAGTTCCTCTTCACGGGGATCCCGGCGGATGTCCAGAATCAGTATCAGCCCCAGCAGGTTGGGCCGGCCGGCCAGGTAGTTTTCCACCATGGGCTGCCACGTGGCCCGGACCTTTTTGGATACCTTGGCATACCCATATCCGGGCAGGTCCACAAACGACAGGCTCTCATTGACCAGAAAAAAATTGATCAACTGGGTACACCCCGGTTTTGAACTGGTTTTGACCATGTCTCTGCGCTGGATCAGGGTGTTGATCATGGAGCTTTTTCCCACGTTGGAGCGGCCGGCAAAAGCGATTTCAGCAAAGTCATAATCCGGGTATTGGTCCGGTTTCACCGCGCTTTTTATAAACTGAACATCATGAATCTTCATAATCTTGTCTTTAAATAGGCTTCCATGCGGTCCATGCCTCTGGCCAGGTTTTCCAGGGAATTGGCATAGGAAAACCGCAAAAATCCTTCTCCGTTGGCCCCGAAATCGATGCCCGGGGTCACCCCGATATGGGCTTTTTCCAGAATGTCAAAGGCCAGGGCATAGGAATCTGTGGAAATATGTTTCACATTG
>JAIPDY010000031.1 GCA_021737445.1 Desulfotignum sp. | reverse complement strand
ATATTTGCTGAGTGGCTCAAAGGGTATGGCAATCTTGTAATCATCGATCATGGTGAAAATTACTATACCCTGTATGCCCATTTGCAGGAGATGTTCAAAAAAAAAGGTGAGGCCGTGAACAAAGGTGAAGTGATTGCCACAGCCGGTGATACCGGATCAGTCAAAGGCCTTTGCCTGCATTTTGAACTCAGGCATCACGGCAGGCCGGTGGACCCTTTGAAATGGTTGGAAAAAGGAGCATAACCCCCATGACAATTCGATTATTTTCTGCCAGATGGATTCTGGTGACAACCCTGGTCCTGGTCTTTTTTTCAGGGCCGCAGGTGAGCGCTGAATCAGGCAAAACCTATGAATCTTTGAAATTATTTGTGGAAGTTCTGGAAGAGCTGGAAAAAAATTATGTGGAACAGGTGGATGCCGATACCCTGATCCATAATGCCATCAAAGGCATGGTGGAAAATCTGGACCCCCATTCCAGTTTCATGCCCCCCCAGGCGTTTGAAGATCTTCAGGATGATACCAAAGGTGAATTTTCCGGCATAGGCATTGTTATCACCATGAAAGACGGGATTTTAACAGTGGTATCACCCATTGAAGGAACCCCGGCCTATGAGGCCGGTATCTATGCAGGTGATGTCATTGTCAAAATTGATGGGGAATCCACCAAGGGCATGGCATTGTGGGAAGCGGTGAACAGAATGCGGGGCCCCCGGCATGAAGCGGTGGAGATCACCATTATCCGGGAAACTGAACCCGCTCCCCTGGTATTTTCTTTGAAACGGGACCTGATTCCCATGACCAGTGTGAGATCAGCGGTTCTCAAGCCCGGCTACGGCTATCTCAGGGTGACCAATTTCAGAATGAATACCCAGGATGAGCTGCTCAGTCACTTAGAAGATCTGGAAAAAGATCAGAACCGCCTGAAAGGGCTTGTCATTGACCTGCGGGATAATCCCGGCGGTCTTCTGGACCAGGCCATCAAGGTATCGGATGTTTTCCTGGATCAGGGAACCATTGTTTCCATCAAAGGCAGGGATCAGAAAACCACCCAGGCCTATGAAGCCAATCCGGACAAGACAGATAGAAGATATCCCATTGTGGTTTTGATCAACGGCGGGTCTGCGTCTGCGTCGGAAATTGTGGCCGGTGCATTGCAGGACCATTCAAGGGCATTGATACTGGGTACCGCTTCTTTTGGAAAAGGATCTGTCCAGACAGTCCGTCCTCTAAAAGACGGATATGGCCTCAAATATACCATTGCCCGGTATTACACCCCCAGTGGCCGGTCTATCCAGGCAACAGGCATCCAGCCGGACATCGAAGTGGCCCATGCCATCCTTGAAAAATCAAAAAATCCCCCTTCTGTCTTTGACCGGATGGTAAAGGAAAAAGATCTGCAAAACAGCCTGATGCCTGAAAATGCAGATGAAACCGGGCCGGAAGACACGGATGAAAAATCATCCGGACAAAAGAGGCAACGCAAGCAGGCTGAGCAGCTTCAACAGGATGCCCAGGTGAAAAGAGCCCTTGATATTCTCATCAGTTATGGAGTTTTCAATAAATTAAATGGGAACTAAAAAAAAGGGGGGGACTTCAAAAAAACAGGTCCGGAAGAAAAAAAAGGTTCATGCGACATCGGAATTGAAAAAAGCGGTGGCCGGGTTGCTGATCCTGGTGGCTGTCTGTTTCACAGGCGCCATGATTGCGGATATATTGATTCAGCCGCCTGAATCTGTACCCGTGGACACCAAAAAACCTTTGCAGAAAACCTTTGAAAAAAAGAGCCGGCCGGCACCGGATGATTCCGGCACCTTGTCTTCTGTTGACGAGGATGATAAAGGCGCAGACCTTAAAAAACCCCAGTCCGGGCTTATGGGAAAAAACGGGCACCCGGTGTTGTATGAGGTATTCGAAGGAATGGAGGATGCGCGGCCGACAGTGCCGGGTTCCCGGCCTGAGCCGGTGGATGGCAGTATCAGAATCGCCCTGATTATCGATGACATCGGGTATGACAAAAAGATCGCTTTGGCCCTGCACGATCTGGAGCCCAATATCAGCTTTTCGGTTTTGCCCTGGTCGCCATTCGGCCGGGCCATCTCAGGGATACTGGCGGACAGAGGAGCTGAAATCATGCTTCATCTGCCCATGGAACCCATGGAATATCCAAAAGTGAATCCAGGACCCGGGGCACTGCTGGCCGGCATGCCCCCGGACGTGCTGATTGCCCAGCTGGAAAAAAATATGGATGAGGTGCCAGGGGCCTGCGGGGTCAATAATCACATGGGATCCAGGCTCACCACTGAAGCCAGCCAGATGTACCAGATTTTTACCATTCTTAAAAAAAGCGATCTGTTTTTTATCGATTCTGTGACTGCACCCAAATCACAATGCCGTGCAGCAGCCCGCCTGCTTCAGGTACAGTTTGGTGAACGGGATGTGTTTTTAGACAACATTCAGGAGGTGGCCTATATTACCGGCCAGTTTGCCCGGCTCAAAAAAATCGCCCGAAAACATGGGGGTGCCATCGGTATCGGTCACCCGTATCCAGCCACCCTGGAAACCCTGAAAATTGAACTGCCCAAAATAAAGGGAAAGATAAAAATCATACCCGCCAGCCAGATAGTGGCAATTCCCGGTTGATTTATTCAAAGGAGATGCGATGACGCAAATTTGGAAACAGCCTGTTGACCTGGCACCGTTTGAACCCATTATTGATCAGACCATTGTGGGCCATATGGGCATTGAATTTACAGAATTTGGCCCAGATTTTATCTGTGCCACCATGCCGGTGGATAAGCGAACCATTCAACCCATGGGAATCCTCCACGGCGGAGCATCTGTGGTGCTGGCTGAAACTCTGGGCAGCGTGGCATCTTTTCTGGCGCTGGATTCAGACCATTATTCAGTGGGGCTTCAGATCACAGCCAACCATCTCAAGCAGGTGCGCACCGGAAAGGTGACCGGGACGGTCCGGCCGGTCCACCTGGGCCGAACCACCCATGTCTGGGATATCATTATAGAAAATGAGGCAGGTGAACCGGTTTGTGTATCCAGGCTCACCATGGCGGTGATGCCGGTGGCTGCGCCAGAATAGCCTGTATCCGGTCAAATCCCTGGCCGACAGCTCTTGGGTGGTGGGCATCAGACCCCATGACCAGGGGAATGCCCTTTTTTCGGGCTGACCAGACAATCCAGGGAGAGGGGTAGGGGATTGCAATGGGGTGGGCCAGTGCCCCCATGTTGATTTCCAGTTTCATGCCCTGGGCATGGATGGTGTTTAAGGTGTCATTTACCAGTTCCCGGTACCAGCCCTCGGTTTCATTGAAAAACCGGTTTTTGGTATTGTATTTTTTCAACACATCCAGGTGGCCCACCACATCAAACCATCCGGTTTCGACCGCTTCCTGCACTGTGTGAAAATAGGCCCGGCACAGGGATTTGATATCCCGGCCGAAATTTTTATTCAGGCAGGCCTGAAATTCGGTTTCATTGCCGTTCACCAGCAAAGGCCTTTCCCCCTTCACCAGATTGTGCACCGATGCGATGGTCAGATCCCACCCTATGGCAAGGATCGCATCCATCCAGTCTCTGTGTTCAGGCATGTATTCCATTTCAAGGCCGGTTTTCACTGCCATTCTTCCGCTATACTCATTTTTTGCCTGTCCCACGTCATCCCGGTATCGGGAAATTTGCTCCATTTTCATGGCATACCTGTTGTCAAAGGGCAGCGGGACATGGTCGGTGATGGCAATGGCAGTCAACCCTTTTTCAAAGGCGGCATCAGCCATGTCCGCCACGGGTGCGCTGCCGTCGGAATAGGTGGTGTGCATGTGGGTGTCGCTGCAAAGATCAAGGGTCATGGAAGGATTCCTTATTGTCGCGGGTCAAACGTGTCATGGCGCGGCACACTATCATACCTGTATGAGAATTTCACTAGCAGCTTTAAAAAAACTTCACGCTTTCAGGAGATATTCATATCAACACTTGACACACGGATGGTTTGTAAGTAAGTTTTACTCACCTTTGTATATCAAACGCAGAAGAAAAGAGGGCAAAAAATCATGAATACCAGCGCCATAAAAGGACCACCCGGAAAGATAAAGATCATGGACGCGTTTTCTTTTCTGATGGAAACAAAAGATTTCCAGTCCATCACCACGGCAAAAATAGCCGAAACCGCAGGCGTGACAGAAGGGTTGATCTACAAGTATTTCACCGATAAAAAAGATCTGCTCCACCAGGTGCTTAACCAGCATTTCACCACGTTCCAGGCCGGGATAGAGGCTAAGATTGCCCAAAAAAACAGCTGTACTGAAAAACTGGAGGCCATTGTTTTTGCCAGTCTTGACAGTTATGCAAAAAACCGGGTTCTGGCCAGGATCCTGCTGCTGGAGGTGCGCAGTTCCCTGTCCTATTTTGAGTCAGGCGCCTATGTCATGGTGAAAAAATATGCCGGAACCATCCTGGATATTATATGCCAGGGCATCAAAACAAAAGAACTCAGGCCGGACATCGATCCTTTTTTATTGCAGAAGGTTATACTCGGGGCCATTGAACACACCTGCCTCAAGCAGGTGATATTTGACAAAAAAATAGATGTAAACGCCGCATCCAGCGGTATTATCAACATTGTATTCAACGGGGTGAAACATCATGGATGCCATTGATATTGACGCAGTTCTGGCGGCAGCTGTCCAAAAAAATCTGTCAGCCATCACAGAAGCAGATGCCAAAAAGATTTTCAGGGCCGCAGGCATGCCTGTGGTAACGGAAGTTCAGGTGGAAACCGGTGACGATGCAGGCAGAGAAGCCCGGAATATGGGATTTCCCGTGGTTCTCAAAGGGTGTGGTAAAACGCTTTTGCATAAAACAGAAACCAGTATGGTTCATCTGGGACTGAACACAGAGGCCCAGGTTCAGGCAGCAGCCCGAAAAATGGCGGCCCGTGCCGGCAGTGATCTGGAGGGTTTTCTGGTGCAGCCCATGGTCCGGGGCAGACGGGAACTGGTGGCCGGCATGTTCAGGGATCCCCAGTTCGGACCGGTGATCATGTTCGGTCTGGGAGGCATATTCACGGAGGCACTGGCAGATATTGTTTTCAAGATTGCGCCCCTGGATGAAGCAGACATGGATGACATGCTGGGATCCTTTGCCGGGGCCGGGCTTCTCAAGGCGTTCCGGGGAGAGGCTGCCTGTGATATCCAGGCATTGAAGACCGTGCTAAAAGGACTTTCCAATTTGTCACTCACCTGGCCCCAGATACGGGAAATCGATATCAATCCGTTGATCATCCAGCCGGACGGCAGGCCCGTGGCAGTGGACGGGCTCATGATCCTTCAGGCCCCGCAGGACTTGAAGATGTCCCGGCCCCCTGTGGATCTGAAAATACTGGGGGCCTGTTTTTATCCGGAATCCATTGCGTTTGTGGGGGCATCTGCTTCCATCGGCAAATGGGGGCATATGCTGCCGTCCAACACCCTGTCCCGGGACTATAAGGGCAGTATATATCTGGTGAACCCCAAAGGCGAACCCATTATGGGCAGACCGGTATTCCGGTCGGTTTCCGATATTCCGGGAAAAGTTGACCTGGCCGTGGTGACGGTGCCGGCCCGCCATGTAAAGGGCCTGATTGCTGAACTGGCAGCCAAAAATGTCAAAGGCATGCTGCTGGTCACCTCGGGATTCCGGGAGGTGGGAGATCAGGGTGCGGCATTGGAGCAGGAACTGGTGGATGCGGCATCAAAGGCCGGCATCCTGGTGCTGGGGCCCAACACCATGGGCATGTGCAATCCCCATGCACAGCTTTACTGCAGCGCCGCCCATGCCTATCCGGTCCCCGGCTCCACCGCCCTGGTGAGCCAGTCCGGAAACATGGGGACCCAGCTGCTGGCGTTTGCCGAGCAGCAGGATATCGGGATCAGGGCGTTTTCAGGGTCAGGCAACGAAGCCATGGTCACCATTGAAGATTACATGGAAGCGTTTGAAATTGATGCCTTAACCCGCACAGTGGTGCTGTATATTGAAAGTGTCAAGGACGGCCGGCGGTTTTTCAACAGTGCCAGGCGGGTGTCCTGCAAAAAACCGGTGGTGGTGCTAAAAGGCGGGCGCACTGCCAGGGGAAAGCAGGCAGCTGCCAGCCACACCGGTGCCATGGCCTCTGATGCAAAGGTGTTTGATGCTGCCTGCCGCCAGGCAGGTATCATTCAGGTGGATCAGCCCATGGAACTGCTGGATCTGTCTGCGGTGTTTTCCTCGCTGCCCCTGCCCCGGGGCAACCGGGTGGCCATCATGACCCTGGGGGGCGGCTGGGGTGTGATCGCCACGGACCTGTGCACGGAACACGGACTTGTGGTGCCGCCGTTGTCTGATGATATTGTTGACAGGCTCAACAGAGTGCTGCCCGATTTCTGGAGCCATGGCAACCCCGTGGATCTGGTGGGGGAAGGAGATCCGGATATTCCCAAAACCTGCTTGGAAGAACTGCTCAAATGGGACGGGTGTGATGCGGTCATCCATCTGGGGATCCATGGCAAACGGGTTCTGGTCAACAACATGGCAGAATCTGTTTCCAGAACAGATCCCTCTGTCACACAGGCACAGGTGGCTGCCTTTAAACAGGCGGTACTGGAGATTGAAGATGACTATACCCGGTATGTGGTACAGATGACACACACATACAGCAAGCCTGTTTTGGGAGTGAGCCTGCTCACAGATACTGTGAGCAAGACCCTTTACCGGTATGATGACCTGGGCTACAAAGGGGTGTTTTTCGCCTCTCCTGAACGTGCGGTTAAGGCGCTGGCCGGCATGCACCAGTATCGGCAGTGGCTCAGGAACCATGGAGACAAATATCCCGGTTGAAACTTGACCGGTTTTGTTCTAAGGTAAGAAAAAATCAGACCCATAATTTAAGGGAGACAGCCCATGCAATCGCAGGTGACCACATCAACATTGATTAAAATGAAGCAGCAGGGCAAAAAAATTGCCGCATTGACCGCGTATGATTTTCCCTTTGCGCGTATGCTGGACCAGGCAGGCATCGATACTGTTCTGGTGGGGGATTCTCTGGGCATGGTGGTCCAGGGAAAAGAGAATACACTGCCGGTAACCATGGATGAGATGCTGTATCATACTGCCATGGTTTCCCGCGGCTGTGCCCGGGCCCTTGTGGTGGGGGATATGCCTTTTATGTCCTATCAGGGATCTTTGGATGAGGCTGTTAAAAATGCCGGCCGGTTTTTAAAGGAGGCCGGGGCAGCTGCCGTGAAACTGGAGGGCGGGGCAGATGTGTGCCCGGTGATTACAGCCCTGGTAAAGTCGGGCATACCGGTCCAGGCCCATATCGGCCTGACCCCCCAGTCTGTGCACCAGATGGGCGGGTTCAAGGTGCAGCGGGATGAAGAACGGCTGATCAAAGATGCAAAGGATGTGGAGGCGGCAGGTGCGTTTTCCGTGGTCCTGGAAGGGATTCCCTCTGCCATATCTGAAAAGATCACTCATGCCCTGAAAATTCCCACCATCGGCATCGGTGCCGGTCCCCATTGCGACGGCCAGATCCTGGTGCTTCATGACATGCTGGGGATCAATGACCGGTTTCTGCCGAAATTTGTCAAAAAATATGCCGATCTGGCGGCAGCAGCAGGAAAAGGGGTGGCCGACTATATTGCAGAGGTGCAGCAGGGCAGTTTCCCATCAGATGAATATGAATACAAATAGGCAAAAAAAAAGTTTCTGTGTCATCGGTTGCGGCCGGGTGGGGATCAATCTGGCGGTGTTTTTGTCACAGCAGGGGTATGGTCCTGCCGCATTGGCCAGCAGGACTTTGGATTCAGCCCGGAACGCGGCAGACCATGTCCGGGGCGGCACGGTGTTTGATGATCCGGCAGATGCTGCAAAAGGGTGCGAACTTGTCTTTATCACCACCCCGGACACCCTTATTGAACCGGTGTGTGAGAAGGTGGCACAGGCTGGCGGGTTTAATGAAAACAGCGTGGTTTTTCATCTGTCAGGCGCGTTGTCATCAGAGATCCTGGAATCTGCCCAGAAAAGTGGGGCCGCGACCGGATCCCTGCATCCACTTCAGGCATTTGCGCCGTTTGAACCGGGCGCAGCCTCACCTTTTTCAGGCATCAACATCTCTGTTGAAGGCACCCTTAAGGCCCAGGCACTGGGCCGGAAAATTGCGGCAGCATTACAGGCCCGGGTCTTTACCATTCCCACAGATGCCAAAACCCTTTATCATGCCGCAGCCGTGGTGGCCTCCAACTATCTTGTGACTGTGGAACATTTTGCTTTGTCCCTGCTGGCTGGTGCCGGTCTGGACCAGGCCCGGGCCTTTGAGATCCTGGAGCCCCTGGTACAGGGAACTTTGCGAAACATATCATCTGTGGGCAGTGTGAACGCACTTACCGGTCCTGTGGCCCGGGGTGATGAAGCCATCATCGCCCGGCACCTGGCCGATATTGACAAAAAAATGCCGCAATTTTCAGATCTGTACCGGCTCCTGGGGGAGCATACCCTGGATATTGCCAGGCTGCAGCCTGATTTTCCCAAAGAGGCTGACCAGGGGCTGGCTGATCTGCTCAAAAAAATACCCTAGATTTTAAACAAAGCCAGGGGGGGGTGACCATCTTTTTCCAGGGCCTGGTTGGCCTGCTCCAGCAATGATTTGCCGGAGATGACAGAAATGCCGGTTTTTTCGCTGTCCAGATCAAAATAGCGGCGGGCAATGGCCTGAACCCGCTGTTTGTCCAGTTTGAGCAGCTGGTCCTTGAACTGCTGGCGTATCTCATTGGTGAGCCGGGCGATATCCCGGTAAAAGGCTTTCATGGCAGCCGGTCCCGGGGTTTCGGGTTTATCGATGTCAGAACACACCTGGAGGATCGCTTCCTTGACGTCGGTCTGGGTATACTCCCCTTTCATGATGTATTCACAGGCCCGGGTATATACATCCAGGGTCCGCTTGATATGGGGATCACGATATGAGCCGAATGAAAAAATGCCCTCTTCGGTATTATAGACGGCAAACCCGCCATAGGCCCCGCCTTTTTCCCTGATCTCCCGGTGCAGGAACAAAGAGCGCAGAATTTTGCTGATCACTGCCAGGCCGGGAGCGTCTTCATGGGTGATGCCCACGGTTTTAAAGGACTGGCCCACAAATGATACTGCTGTGTTGGTCATCCAGCCGTCCCTGGGTATCCGGGTGTCTCTTGAAATCTTTGGGGTGAAAAACGCCGGTCTGGACCCGTTGGTCAATTTGTCAATCATCCGGCCGATGGCTTGGTCTGCCTGGCGGATAACATCCGGGTTTCCAATTGCGGCCGGCTTGAAATTGTCTTTTCGCAGCAGGGCCCCTGCCATGGTATCCAGGTTTGAGGCAAGTGTTTCCAGAACCTGTGCTGCCGTATCAGGTTCTGCCAGATTTTTTGCCATCTTCTGGATGGACTGGTACTGGGCAATACCGTGCCAGAGTTCATTGATGTGGGATGCCATGGACAGATGGCGTGATGACAAAGAGATGGCATACCTGTGCCCGGTGGATACAATGGAGGCTTCCATGCCGGCCTGGTACTGGAGCAGCAGATTTTTCAGGCGGTCCTTATCAGTGAACCCGTATTCCAGAACAAATTGCCTGACAATGTCAAACAGGTGGGTCACATTTCTGTCCAGCGCTTTTCCCTGGAGGGCTAAAAATACATGGGAATCAGCCTCTTTGTCAAAATAGGACCCGGAAAAGGGGGACAGGGATATCCCGCCGGTGAACCGGTCCATTTTTTCGGCCATCTGTACATAGGACTGGTTCCGGGTGCCGCTGTTGGTAAAGGCCTGACAGAAAAAAGGTACCAGGGAAAATAACGTTGTATCCACATGGCCGGCCCCCACCGGGCAGGTGAAATAAAAGATACCTGAGGTGGCCTTGTCATAGCAGGTGGCATGTTTTATCTTATCCAGCCGGTCAGGTGTGATGATCTCTATTTTTGGTGGAACATCTGTCAGTTCCAGGGTGGGCAGCACGGACAAATCTTCTTGCTGTTCTTGCAGCTGTTCAAGCTTTTGTGCATCCTGTTTGATTTTTTCCAGGTCTTTTTGGGGCAGGTCTTTAAATATTTTTTTGAGTTCTTCTCTGGTTTTGGCTTCTGCGGCGGCTTCCAGGTCCGGGTCAGGTGCCAGAGTGAACAGGACCCGGTGGGGATTGTCAATAAACCAGGTCTGCAGTTTTTCTTCCAGGAACCTGCCTTTGGCAAGGGCCTGCCGGAGCCGGTCCAGATCCTGGTCGATATTGATGCAGGCCACGGGATCACCTTCATGGATCAGGGTGCCGGCAAAGGAGAGCAGCAGTTTGATGCCAAAAGGATACGGGGTGTTGGTGATCTCTTTTCTGTAAAATTCGATCTGATGGATGGCTGATTCAACCAGATCCGGATCAATGCCTTTGCTCACAAGGTGTCTGAGGGTTGAAAAAACAATGGCTTCAACCTGTTTGACAGCATCTTCGGCAATGTCCTTGAGCCCGATGACAAACATGGCATCCCGGTTGTCCGGCTCAAACCCTGATGAGTCTGCCAGGGCAGACCCCAGATTGGAATCGATCAGCGCTTTTCTCAAGGGAGATGCTGAGTTTCCCATGAGCACCTGCTCAAGGATGGTGAGAACCAGCACTTCAACCGAGTCCCTGGCATCGCAGGTCAGCCAGGCCACGCACCCCTGAAATTTTTTCTCCAGGTTGTCTGTGTCTGAATAGGCATAGCAATGGGTTTCCTGCCTGGGGGTCTGCCACCTGGGCTGGGGTGGAACCAGAGAATCCACGGGCAGATACGCAAACTGGCTCAACACCTTGTCGTGGATAAAGGCCAGGGTTTTTTCCAGAGGCAGGCTGCCATAGGTATAGAACTGGGCATTGGAAGGATGATAATACCGGCTGTGAAACGCCTTGAGATCCTGCCAGGTCAGCTTGGGGATCTCAAGGGGATCGCCCCCGGAATTGTTGCTGTAGGTGGTATCGGGATACAGGCTTTTGAGCAGGGCCCGCCCCATGACCTGACCGGGGGAGGACATCGCCCCCTTCATCTCATTGTACACCACGCCCTTGTATACCAGTGCCGGATCCTGGGCAGGGTCCAGATCCAGGCGGCACCCTTCCTGCTTGAAACTCAGTTCATCGATTTTCGGGAAAAATGCGGCATCCAGGTACACATCCATGAGGTTGAAATAATCTTTTTCATTCTGGGTGGCAAAGGGATACATGGTCCAGTCAGACGCGGTAAAGGCGTTCATGAATGTGGACAGGCTCCGCTTGATCATGGAAAAAAAAGGGTCCCGGACATTGAAGTTTTTAGATCCGCACAGCACAGTATGTTCCAGGATGTGGGCCACCCCGGTGGAATCTGTGGGCACTGTTCTGAAAATAACGCTGAAGGTGTTTTCTTTGTCTTTGTTGGCAATATGGAAATGCCGGGCACCGGTTTTGGTATGAACCAGCTGTATCAGTTGTGAATCGATGATGGGCAGCGGGGTGACACTCTGCACTTCATGGTGGTGAATGCACTGGCCTGGCGCGTATGTCTGAATGGTCATAAGGTGATCTTTCCGGTGGGTTAAGTGGTTTTGTAAATACCCCGGCTGACCCGCTGAATTTTTCCCAGCGTGTCAAGCCTGTAAATGATATTTCTCAGTTTTTTATCATCAAATCCGGTGGCAGCTTTAATGGTTTTAAAATCAGTACCATCCGGATAACCGGCAATAATTTCCAGGGTAGTGGCAGAAGCGTTTTTCCGTTTTGCTGTTCGCTTCCGGGGTTGTTTTTTTGCACCCGGTTTTTTTTGCTGAATGAGTTGTTCAAGGGCGTCAAGCCTGTCATGAAGATGGTTGATATCTTCTTTCGTGGGCATGTCCAGCCGCTGGAGCAGCGTTTTAACAAAGCCTTCCCAGTTGGTCCCAAAGTCCATGTTGTTTGACATGATGCATCTCCTGATCCTAAAAGATTGTTTTTTTAAACAATAATACCGTATACCAATGTACCGGTATTGAATATTACGCGTTGTTCGCGTATATTATCAGTTTGCATACATTAAAATTACTTCTGAAGATAATGAAAGTCAAGTAGTAATATGACACATCCAGGACAATTGTTAAAACAGGAAAGCCTCTATGCGGGCAAGGAGATGGGACAAAATTTTCTTGCCTGCCCGGCCACAGCCCGGATGATCGTGGATAGAGCCTGTATATCTGAAGATACCCGGGTTCTGGAAATTGGTCCCGGCCTGGGGGCACTCACCATTCCCATTGCGGCAAAAACCCGCCATGTCATTGCCGTTGAAAAAGACCGGCGGCTGGTACCGCTGCTGCAAAAGGAACTGGAAAACCGGGAAATCGACTGGGTAAAGATAGTGAACCAGGATTTCATGAAAACCGATATCCGGTCCCTGGCAAAGGATAACAAGCTGGTGGTTATGGGAAATCTGCCTTATAATATTTCCTCCCAGATCCTGTTTCAGCTTGTCCGGGAGCGGGCATATATAGAAAAAGCATTTTTAATGTTCCAGAAGGAACTTGCAGACCGGATTTTGGCATTGCCGGGGAAAAAAGCCTATTCGCGGTTATCTGCTATTGCCCGGTACGCGGCAGACATCTCATTTGTGGCCAATATCGGGCCGGCTGCCTTTTTCCCAAAGCCGGTGGTGGATTCAACCGTGCTGGTTTTTGATTTTATTGCACCAGCAGATGTGTCCAGAAACACGGAAACCCTTTTGTTTACCGTGATTAAAGCTGCGTTTTCAAAACGGCGCAAATCGCTGAAAAATTCTTTGGTGGGCATGGATCTCGGCCTGGATAAACCGGCTGTTGCCCGGGCACTGGCCCGGGCGGATATCGTTCCGGAACGGCGGGCTGAAACCCTGAATGTGGCAGAATTTTTATCCCTGACCCGGGCGGTTGAAACCCTTTTGCCAGAGAAATCATAAAACATTATTTGGCTTGGAACAATGAAGACACAATTAGAACAAAAAAGGAAAAATAGATGATCAGAGCCAATGAGAACTATCAGAAACTGAAAGCATCCTATCTTTTTTCAGATATTGCCAGGCGTGTGAACCTGTTTCAAAAAGACAACCCGGATGCCCGGGTTATCCGCTTAGGTATAGGGGATGTTACCAGGGCACTGCCTCCTGCAATAATAAAAGCCTTTCACAAAGGGGTGGATGAGATGGCCCATGATGCCACCTTCAGGGGGTATGGACCAGAACAGGGGTATGCATTTTTGCGCGAGAAAATTGCGGCCCATGATTACCAGGCAAGGGGGGCAAATATTTCAGCAGAGGAGATTTTTGTCAGTGACGGGGCCAAATGTGATACCGGCAATTTTCAGGAACTTTTTGCCAATGATATCAGAATCGCCATTCCTGATCCCGTGTATCCGGTTTATCTGGACACCAATGTCATGGCCGGCAGAACCGGGGATTTTGAAGACGGGCGGTACAAAAAAATTGTCTACATGGATTGTGTCAAGGAAAACAATTTTTTGCCCCGGCTGCCGGAAGAACCTGTGGACCTGATCTATCTGTGTTTCCCCAACAACCCCACCGGCACCTGTGCCACAAAAACCGACCTGGCTGCCTGGGTGGATTATGCCAAAAAAAACAAGGCATTGATTTTGTTTGATGCTGCCTATGAAGCGTTTATCCGGGATGATTCTCTGCCTGGAACCATTTATGAAATTGACGGTGCCCGGGAAGTGGCTGTGGAGTTTAGAAGTTTTTCCAAGACTGCCGGATTCACAGGTACCAGGTGTGGATTTACAGTGGTGCCCAAAACATGCCAGGTGTTTTTGGAAAACGGCGGGGCCATCTCTTTGCATGATTTGTGGAACCGGCGCCAGAGTACCAAGTTCAACGGGGTGTCCTATCCGGTGCAAAAAGCGGCTGAAGCCGTATATTCTCCGGAAGGGCAGGCCCAGGTCAAAAAACTGACTGCCGGTTATCTGGACAATGCCGATATCATCTGCAAAACGGTTGAAGCGCTGGGATTTGATTATGCCGGCGGAAAAAACTCTCCCTATATCTGGGTGGACGGCCAGGGCAAAGATTCCTGGGAATTTTTTGATCTGCTGCTCCACAAGGCTGCTGTGGTATGCACCCCGGGAGGCGGATTCGGGCGGTGCGGCAACCCCTATATCCGCATTTCAGCCTTCAACAGCCGTGACAATGTGACAGAGGCCATGGAGCGCTTCAAAGGGGCCTTGAAATGAGTCATTTTTTTAAGGTAAAAACCCTTGATGAGGTCCTGGCCCTGAGGCAGCAGTTTCTGCCGACAGATTTTGAAACCGTTGATATCAGTGCTTCCTTTTCCCGGATTCTGGCTAAAGATCTGACCGCACCCAGGGATCTGCCCGGATTTCGCAGAGCCACCATGGACGGGTTTGCGGTCAATGCAGCTGCTACATTCGGGGCATCGGAATCCACCCCGGCATGGCTTGAGATCCAGGGCTCCATCTCCATGGGCCGGGTCCCGGATTTTGAACTGGCACCGGGCAGAGCCGCCAGAATCGCCACGGGCGGGATGCTGCCCCGGGGAGCCGATGCCGTGGTTATGGTGGAGCATACCCAGACCATTGACGACACATCTGTTGAAATTTACAAAAGCGTGGCACCGCTCCAGCATGTGATTGATGCAGATGAGGATTTCAGGTCCGGGGATGTGGTGCTGCCGGCCGGTACATTTATCCGTCCCCAGGAAGCCGGACTGGCTGCTGGAATGGGATTTTCCACCCTGTCTGTCCACCGGGTGCCCACGGTGGGAATTATCTCCACAGGAGATGAGATCATTCCCATTGATCAAGAGCCATCTCCGGGCCGGATCAGGGATATCAACTCCTATACCCTGTCCGGATTTGTGCATGAAGCCCATGCAACAGCGGTGCGGTACGGTATCACCAAAGATGATCCGGACCGGTTGAGAGCTGTTTGTGAAAAAGCCCTGGCCCGGACCGATATGGTGCTCATATCAGGGGGCAGCTCCGTGGGCACCAGAGATTTTACAGTGGAGGTGCTTTCAGCGCTGCCCGATACCCGGATACTGGTCCATGGCATGTCTGTGAGCCCCGGCAAACCCACCATTCTGGCAAAGAGCGGATCCACGCCTGTGTGGGGCCTGCCCGGCCAGGTGGTGTCTGCCATGGTGGTGATGAAGATGGTGGTGATGCCTTTTTTAAACCGGATACAGGGTTATGGGGCACCCCGGCCCCTGGTGCGGGTACCTGCGAAACTGACCCGGAATGTGGCATCGGCCCAGGGCCGGCGGGATTTTATCCGGGTGACGCTGACAGATGGTCCAGACGGACTTGCGGCAAAACCAGTGCTGGGCAAATCCGGCCTGATCCGGACCATGGTCCATGCGGACGGGCTCCTGGATATCAAAGAAAACCTGGAAGGTCTGGAAAAAAACACCTGGACCCGGGTGATTCTTCTGTAATCGCCCCAAAAAAGCCGCCATGGCTGATAAACCAAATCAGATAAATGAACATCAGGAAATTATTATGACATCCAAACGAAACATATACCTGGACACAAAACCCATTGAAACCGCCCGGCAGATATTGATGGATGCTTTCAAAAGCCAAAACACAGCCGTGGAATCCATTGATGTGACCGCTGCACAGGGCCGGGTGCTGGCAGCCCCTGCCATTGCAAAGCTGTCCAGTCCCAATTTCCACGCCGCTGCCATGGACGGCATTGCCGTGGATGCCAGACACACCTTTGGTGCCAGTGATGAATCACCAAAAACACTTATACCGGGTGAAACCGGTTTCTGGGTCAATACCGGGCATACCATGCCGCCCGGAACCAATGCCGTGATCATGATTGAGCATCTGAATATTGTTGATGAAAAAAGCGTTGAAATCGAGGCGCCCGTGTTTCCCTGGCAGCATGTGAGAAAGATGGGAGAGGATATTGTGGCCACCAAACTGCTGTTTCCCCGGGGTCAGCTCATCAATGCCTATGCCATGGGTGCGCTGCTGTCCGGTGGTATTTTCAGGGTGGCGGTGTATAAAAAACCCAGAGTGCTGATCATTCCCACCGGATCGGAACTGGTACAGTGGCATGAGATATCCCCGGATCAGCTGGCCCCGGGTCAGGTGATTGAATCCAATTCCACTGTTCTGGGCGCACTCTGCCGGGATAACGGGGCAGATGTTGACTGCCACCCCATGCTCAAAGATGATCTTGAAAAAATTCAAGATGCCGTGTCAAAGGCGGTTAAGGGCGATTATGACATGGTGTGCATCATCGGCGGATCATCTGCGGGATCAGAGGATTTTGCCCGGCCTGTGATCGCGTCTTTAGGCCGGGTGCTTGTGCACGGGGTGACCATGATGCCGGGAAAACCGGTATTGATGGGTAATGTTTTTGACAAACCGGTATTTGGCATTCCAGGCTATCCCGTGTCTGCCATTGTGGCATTTGAGCAGTTTGCAGGTCCGCTGCTGCGCTTTTTGCAGAAGCTGCCGCCGCATGAACCTAAATTCGTGCCGGTGTCTCTGGCACGGAAGATCGCTTCCAAACTGGGACAGGATGAGTTTTTACGGGTGAAAATCGGGTCGGTGGACGGGCGTTTGATCGCCTCCCAGCTGCCCCGGGGATCAGGCAGCATCACCACCCTGACCGAAGCGGATGGCATCATCAAAATCCCCAGGGATGTGGAGGGGATATCTGAAACCGAAACCGCCACGGCTCAGTTGCTGCGGCCGCTGTCCGCCATTGAAAATACACTGGTGATCACCGGTTCCCATGACAACACCCTGGATCTGCTGGCGGACCAGATGCGGCGGCACCATGACAGAATCGGTATCTCCTCCAGCCATGTGGGAAGCATGGGCGGGCTGATGGCCATCCGGAACAGTGCCTGCCACCTGGCAGGGGCTCACCTGCTGGATCCGGATGACGGTTCCTATAATGTCACCTATGTCAGAAAATACCTGCCCGGTATTCCTGTGCGCCTGGTAAACCTGGTCATGCGCGAACAGGGCCTGATCGTCCCAAAAGGCAACCCCAAAAATATCGGGGTCATCACCGATCTTAAGGACAAAAAACTGCGGTTCATCAACCGCCAGCCCGGATCCGGCACCAGGATTCTGTTTGATTACAAGCTGATGAAGTCACAATTGACCGCTGCGGATATTGCCGGATATGAAGACGATGAATACACACATATGTCGGTTGCTGTGGCCGTGCTTTCCGGCCGCGCAGACGCGGGCCTGGGGATCATGGCGGCCGCCCGTGCCCTGGATCTGGATTTTGTTCCGATTGTCACCGAAGCCTATGACCTGGTGATTCCGGAGCGGTTTTTCAATACCCCCAATGTCCAGATCCTGCTGGAGACCATTACAGGTCAAGCCTTTAAAAAACGGGTTATGGCCCTGGGCGGTTATGGGGTAAAAAATACGGGCCGGGAAATTGAAATAGGGATCAGCGGTTGATTTTTATGAAAAAAAATTAAAAAAAAAGGACGTCAGATTTTTTGAAATCTGACGTCCTTTTCAGTTAACATATGCGCGCCACTGTCAAAAAAAATATCCTTTGACAGCGGTTAAAAATGCGTTAATAGGGATGGAGTTCAACCCGTCTGTTAAGAGACCGGCCGAATTCAGTACCGTTGAGGGCCACCGGTTTGCTGAAGCCGAATGCGGTGGTGGCCAGGCGATTTCTTAAAATGCCTTTTTCCACCAGATATTTTGCAACAGCATTGGAACGTCTGCTAGACAGATCCATGTTATATTCCTTGGTGCCGATATTGTCGGTATGCCCCTGGAGTTCCACACTCATGGCCGGGTTCTTTTCCATAATTTTCACCACTTCATCCAGCAGGGGATAAGCTTCCGGTTTGATCACAGCCTTGTCAAAATCAAACAGGACATTGTCCAGAACCCAGCAGCCCACTGCATTGACCCGTGCGCCGGCTGGTGTGCCAGGACACTGGTCTTGATCATCATATACCCCGTCCCCGTCAGAATCTTTTCTTTCAGGTTCCGGAGCAGGAGCAGGTGCAGGTGCCGGCTTTGCTGTGAGAAATACTTTTTCCACAAATCCTGCCATGCCGGCACTGGTCATGATGTCATCAGCGGTTGTAAAAAATCCGCAGGCACCGATGTCTGAAACATCCTGCAGCAGTTTTCTGCCTTCAGGGGCATCTCCCACCAGTACCGGGTAAATACACAGGGATGAACCGAATTTGTTTTTGAGGGCCCGGGCCTCATTGAGAACATTTGTCATGTCTTTGCCGTCACTGATGATAACAACGGCATTATGGATACCGGATAATCCCTCAAAATCTGTTTGTGCTGCATTCAGGGCGGGTCCCAGGGGACTGGTTCCGCCGGGCTGGGTGATTTTCTCCAATCCTTGCGCCAGACCGGCTGTTGCATAGGGTTCCATACCATAAAACAGGCTGGTTTTGTCTCTGGAGACAGACGGATGGTGGCCAAAAGATCTCAGGCCGGCGGTCTGATTGAGTTCCGGAACAGTCATGTTCAGGCGCTGGGCAATGGTTTTGGCGGTGCTGAATTTAACATTTCCATTGTAGTCATGCCGCATGGAGCTGGATGCGTCAATGATCACAAGAAAATTGTCCACTTTGGACGCATACTGGTTTAAATCAAATTTTTGGGGGGTAAATGATGAAAAGCCTGCCGGTTCTTTTGCTGCACAACCGAACAGAAAAATGAAGGCGAGAACAGACAGAAGCGTTTGCAGTAGCATTTTTTTGTTCATTTTCTTCTCCTTTCAGGTTTGATTCATGGTGGTTAATAGTAAAAAAAATATTTGTGCTCTGAACCAATTCAGATATGATAAACAATGATATAGCAGATTCCTGGTGAAATCAACTTAAAATAATTGCCGGGGTTGAAAGTTAACTTTTTTTCTTAAAAGCAAGTTAAAAAGTTAACGCCTGACCCAACAATAAACTTGCATTTTCAGGCCAACAATACTATTTTAGAAAGCTGGTTTGTTCCATGCGCTGAAATTCTTAAGGCATGGTACAGCAAAAATCCAAGGACTTTCAAAGAAAAATATGGAAATATATCAGGCAATTATTCTGGGAGCTTTACAGGGACTGACAGAATTTCTACCGGTGAGCAGTTCGGGTCACCTGGTGCTGGGGCAGCTTTTTTTCGGCATCACGGAACCGGTTCTGGCTTTTGACATCAGTGTCCACATGGGAACTCTGGGGGCCGTGGTTGTGGTATATTTTACCGATATCCGGGCAATGGTTGCGGCATTGACAGCCTGTGGCGCGAAAATCGCCGGTAGAAAGCCGGTTTCACTGGGGTCAGATGAAAACCTAAAGCTTGCGCTGTTTATTCTGGCAGGCTCGATTCCCACAGCCATTATGGGGTTTTATTTAAAGCAGTTTGAACATATCCTGTTTTCTTCGAGCATGCTGGTGGGGGCCATGCTCATTTTGACAGGAACCATCCTGTGGGTATCCAGGCGGTTTTATCAGACGGAAGAAAACAGCACCAGCCTTGATCTGAAGCGTGCCCTGATCATCGGGGTCAGCCAGGGATTTGCCGTAATCCCCGGCATCTCCCGGTCCGGTACCACCATTGCGTGTGGCATGTTCTGTGGAATTGACCGGCATAAAGCTGCCAGGTTTTCCTTTTTACTGGCCATCCCTGCCATTTCAGGGGCGCAGCTGATCAGCATCCTTGAATCCATGGAACAGGGATCACACATTGACCTGGCCATGATTTATGGTACACTGGTGGCGTTCATAACCGGTCTGATTGCGTTGAAACTGCTGCTCAAACTTGTCCATGCAGGAAAGTTTCATCTGTTTGCCCCATATTGCTGGCTGGCAGGTATCCTGGTTTTGATATCAACGATACTCTAAAATTTTTCAAGGAGGACGGACAAATGAATACCGGCATTTTCAGAGAATATGATATCCGGGGAGTGGCAGGCATCGATATCCTGGATGATGATGTAAAAAATATAGGCAAAGCCTTTGGCACCATGCTGCATCACCAGAATAAACACAAGGTGTCTGTGGGCAGGGACTGCCGCCTCACCTCTGCTGCATATGCAGATCTGCTTATTGAGGGTATTTTGTCCACCGGCTGTGATGTGGTGGATATCG
>JAIPDY010000030.1 GCA_021737445.1 Desulfotignum sp. | reverse complement strand
TTCAAGGGCATTGCGGTCCAGATAAAAATTGCCCAGAAAAATATGGGGATCCGGGTCGGCGGGATTTTTGGTCATAAGTTCTTCAAGCACTGCCTCTGCTGATGCCACATCATTTCTGGACAGATAAAAGCCAAACAGGGTCTTGTAAAGTCGGGTGTTTTCCGGTTCCAGTGTCAGGGCATTTTTCAGACTTTTTTCCGCAGCAGCATGTTCTGAGCGGGCAAAATAGATTCTGGACAGGGCCAGGTGTGCCCTTGGCTGGTTGGCATCAAGGGCCAGTATCTTTTCATAAATTCCGGCAACATTATCCAGGTTTTCTTTGTTCCGGTTCAGGATTGCTGCCTTGAGATACAGGGCCGGGATGTGTTCGGGCTGTTTGGCCAGAACCTGATCCACCCGGTCTTTGGCCTCCTTGACCTGCTGGGCCAGAAGATAAAAAGAGGCCACCTGAATCACGGTATCCAGGTTGTCCGGGTTAATCTGTTCAAGTTTTAAAAGGCTGTTAAATCCCTGCTGGGCATCACCGAGCTTGAAGTAGGCTTTTGTGAGCATTTCCCATGCCCGGCTGGATTTCGGATCAATTTCTATGGCATTCTTGAGTTGGATGATCGCTTTGTTGAAATCCTGCTGCACAATAAATGTGTCTGCCTGGGAGAGAAATTTTTCTTTTTTCTCAATATCAGACGTACATCCGGCCAGAAAAAAAAGGATCACGCAGATAAAAAAGGCTGCAGGCCTGGTGAAATATGAATTCATTATTGCCCGTATTTGTCGTTAAAGGAGTTCCAGAATGCTTTGTCTTTTTCCTGCCATCCTGACCCGAATGATTTGTCAAAAAACGGCTTGAGTTTTGAAAACCAGGCCCCATATCCCTGAGTGCCCTGGATCCTTGTGCGGAGCACATCTGTAACATGGGTTTGCAGGTTGGCCAGCTCATCTTTGGGAATATATGCATCTGCCCCTTTTTTGATCGATTCCTTGAGGTTTTCCGGAGTCAGTGCATGGGCGGTGAGCATCAGTGCCGGCAGATCTTTTTTTCTGGCCAGGGCCAGAATATCATACCCGTTGACACCCATGATATCTAAAATGGCCAGATCATACACGGTTTCCTCGATTTTTTTTCTGGCAGATTCAAAAGAGGCGGCTGTGTCCAGTATGCACATGTCCATGAGTTCTTCAATGGTTTCAAGAATATCAGGTTCATCATCCACCACCAGGATGCGCCGGTCCTTGAGCAGGTCCTGGCTGGAGATGGTGTCAAGGTCAAATTTCACCGTTGTCACAGGGCAGTGGGCCTTGAGGATCACATACCGGGCAGTGGAGCCTAAAATGGCTTTCTGGGCCCGGGATTTTTTCCGGATGCCTAAAAAGATATGGTTGATATCGTTTTCCTGGGCAAATTTGACCAGGTCTTCTCCGGCGGACATGCCCCGAACGCTTTGCTGGCAGTCACACGGTATATGGGAGTTTTCCAGAAGGGTTTTTGCAAAAGCCAGGTTTTGTTCCGCTTTCTGGATATCAGTCTGTTTTTCAGAGCTGCCCCCTTCCATGGATGTGATCACATGGACAAATGCCTTATGGAAAACGGCTGCATCCCGTGCCAGGGCCAGGGCCAGACGTCCCTCTTCTCCACCATCGTATCCCACCAGAATCTTCATGTTGTACTCCTAAAATTTATGGTCTACATCCAGCGTTTACGTCTTTTATAGGATTTTACATCTTTAAAGGACTTACGTCCACCCCCTTTGGTGATGCCCATGTAGAATTCCTTGACATCAGGGTTGTTTTGCAGCTCTTTTGAGGGGCCCTCCAGTACCACCTTGCCTGATTCCATGATATATGCATAGTCGGACACGGCCAGGGCAACCTTGGCGTTCTGTTCCACAACCAGGATGGTGGTTTCCAGCTCCTTGTTGATGCGCTGGATATTGTCAAAGATCTCTTTTACCAGCAGCGGGGCCAGTCCCAGGGAGGGTTCGTCCAGCATGAGCATCTTGGGAGCAGCCATAAGTGCCCTTGCAATGGCGATCATCTGCTGCTCACCGCCGGAACTGTACCCGGCCATGCGGTTGGTGACATTGGAAAGCCGGGGAAAATGTTTGTACATCAACTCATTGTCTTTTTTGATGGCAGCTGCCCCGTCTTTGCGGGTGATGGAACCCACAATGATGTTTTCATTCACCGTCAGGTGTTTGAACACCCGGCGGCCTTCAGGTACCATCACTGCCCCCAGTTTGACCACAGCAGTACCCAGCATCTGGGTGGTGTCTGTGCCGTCAAAGGTGATATGTCCCTCCCTTATGGCCCCGTTTTCCGGTTTCAGCAGTCCTGATATGGCCCGCAAAGTGGTTGTTTTTCCGGCACCATTGGTTCCAAGAAGGGCGACAATGCGGCCTTTGGGTACCTGGAGGCTGACCCCCCGCAAAACCTGGATGATATCATTGTAGACCACTTCAATGTTGTTGACTTCAAGCAGATTTGTTTCCATATGCACTTTCTCTGGCTTGGTGGTTAATCTTCCCGGAAACAAAGAGTTGTTCCCGGGAAGTTTTGAGTTATCTTGTGCAAAAAATATTGTTCTAAATACTGATCATTACACTTTTATTACCGGCCGGCCCGGACTTTCTGGATGTACTGGGATTCAAAGGACTGGAGCTTTTTGAACACACCGTCCTGGGCCACGTAAATGTTCATGACATCCACCCCGATACGTTCGGTGGGAGAGTAGGTCACGGGCCCGGCTGCTGCAAAGGATTCAAAATTCAATGTCTGCATGGTTTTGTAGATATTTCCCCGGGTGATTTTCAATCCGGCTGCTTTGGTCTCTTTGATGGCTTCGGTGGCAATCTGGGCAGCCAGGATCCCGGCACCGTAATTGTGGGAGTTGGCAGCCTTGTCATCTCTGCCGTACCGCTCGGCCAGTTCCAGCTGTTTTTTGGCCTTTTCATTGTTTTCCGAGGTCAGGTTGTAGGAATCAGCCCAGATATACCCTTCAGTGGCTGTGCCTGCCAGGGCGATCAGGTCAGATCCGCCGGTATAGTGGGCACCCAGAAAGGTGAGTTTGCCTTTTTCACCAAAAGAACCTGCAGAAACCCCTAAGCGCTGGGCATCGGTGAGCATGGTGGCCACCGGGGTCTGCACCGTGTGACAGATCACATACTGCACCCCTTTGCTCACCAGCCGCTGGAGCATGGCGGTGTTGTCCAGGTCGGTACCGTGTTCCACCACTTCGACAATATCGATTTTCAACCCTTCGGCAATGGCTTTCTGGGTGTCTTCCAGCGGTCCCCTGCCGAATGCGGACGGATGGATAAAGAAAGCGACCTTGGGGGTATCTTCACCCTGGTGTTTTCCCACTACATACTCGGCCAGGCCCACAGCGTTTTCCGAATAGGTGGCCACAGGCATGAAGGTGTAGTTGGCATCCACGATCAGGCCTTCATGATAGGAGGCGGGAATGACCGGAATTTTCACCTCTTCAAAATCGCGTTTCAACGCCAGGTTGGCGCCGGTGGCATAGCTTAGGAAAATCAGAATTTCATCATCCAGAAATTCTTCAAAAAACCGTTTGGTGGTGTCATTCTTGTACTGGTCATCCCGGATGGGGCAGTCGATTTTGTCGCCGTCACCCAGGTAGTCGGTTTCATTGACAAATTTAAACCAGTCTTCAGCCCCTTTGGAATAGGGGTTCCCTGCATCGGATGTGGGGCCTGTGATGGCCAGAGACATCCCCAGTTTGTATGTTTTGCCGGCGAATGCCGGCAGGGTGAATGCAAACAGGAACACAATAACCAGTAATACGTTGAAAATTAATGCGGTTTTGCTTTTCATGATACGCGCCTCCTAAGGTTTGGGTTATGACCTGTGATATGGTTAAAGCTGCCGCAGTCCCGTCATGGGTCAGTAACGGAAAGGCCACAGCTTGGTGTAGGATTTGACAATACGCCACCAGTTGGCAATCCCCCGGGGTTCATACATCAGAAACAGTACAATGACCAGACCAAAGCTTAAAGGTTTCAACGCCGTGGCCACATTCGGGGCATAGGTGAGGTAATGTCCCACAAATTCCGAAAACTGTTCCACCTGGATATCCAGAAATTTGATGGCCACCGGTCCCCAGAAGATCCCGTTCAACGTGCCCAGGCCCCCCACAATGGCCATGGCCAGATATCCGACAGACGCGTGCAGGGTAAAGGATTCAAATCCCACCCCCCGGTAGAGATAGGCATGCAGAGCTCCGGCCACACCAGCAAAAAATCCTGCCAGAGCAAAGGCATACACCTTGGTGAGTCCCGGGTTCATGCCCATGGCATCCGCGGCCCGGTCATTGTCTCTGACCGCCACCAGGCACCGGCCGTATTTGGTTTTCAACAGATTTCTTACCCCGAACCCCAGGACTACCACAAAGATCAGAATAATATAGTACCAGAACAGGTAATGGTCGCTTCTGCCCACCATCCCGGTGAACCAGTGGACCCGTCCCACATAGATTGTCTGGCCCTGGTTGAAAAAACTCATGAATTGAATAAACCATTCAAAGATCATCTGGAACGACAAGGTGGCGATGGCCAGGTACAGATGTTTGAGCCGCAGGGCAGGCAGTCCCACAAACGCACCGAAAATCGCCCCCATGATGCCGGCACATACAATCACCACCGGCCAGAAATGGGTGATAAAAACGTGGTTGTCCCCGATGACCTGGCTGAAAGAGGCCACGGTATAGGCACCGATGCCCACGAACGCGGCATGGCCGATGGAGATCAGCCCGGCAAACCCCAGCAAAAGGTTCAGGCCCATTACCGCCACAATGGCGATCAGGATATTGTCCAGTACGAGCATGTACTTGTTGCTGATTTCAAATACCAGGGGCCACCCGAACAAAAGAACCAGAAAACAGGTGAAAATGGTCCGGTCCAGGTGGGTGAAAAAGGTTCGCTGCTCTTGTTTGTAGGAGGTGAAAAAGTTTCCTGTTGCTAACCACCGGTTCTGTGACATAGGCTACACCCGCTCAATTTCATGGATGCCGAACAATCCATGTGGTTTAAAAAGAAGGATGACCAACAAAATGATATAGGGCATGACATCTCCGGTGCCGTTGAGCCCGAAATTGCCGTCCAGGTATCCTGATGCAAACTGCTGGATCAGGCCCATGATGATGCCGGCCACCACCGCCCCTAAAATGGAATCCAGTCCCCCTAAGATCACCACGGGGAACACCACAATGCCGAAGGCATGCAGGGTTTCAAAATTCAACCCTGTGATGTTGCCGATGATGCATCCGGCAGCAGCCGCGGAAAGTCCTGCCGTAGCCCAGGCCAGCCCGAACACCCGGGGCACTGAGATGCCTACGGACATGGCGCCAAACTGGTCGTCTGACACGGCCCGCATGGAGATACCCACCGTGGATTTTTTAAAAAACCAGGAAAAGGCACCGATGAGCACAAAGGTGATGATCACCCCCACCAGCTGGGTCCAGGAGATGGACACCCCGCCCACCACAATGGATTCAGTGGGAAGAAAGTCGGGAAATGAAAAATTCTCCGATCCAAAGGGGGTCAGGTAGATCAGGCCGTCAAAAATGGATGCCAGCCCGATGGTGACCATGATCACCGAGATGATGGGCTCTCCGATGAGCCGTCTTAAAAAGATTCTTTCCACACTCATGGCCAGAAAAAAGGTGATGAGCATGGAGGCCAGAAAGGAGAAAAAGATGGGCACCCCCAGCCGGACAGTGAGGAAAAAGGTGATAAACGCACCGGCAGCAATGATCTGGCCGTGGGCGAAATTGGCCACCCGGCTGGATTTGTAGACCAGTACCAGGCCCAGAGCGGCCAGGGCATATATGGAGCCCACCACGATACCACTGACTACAATTTGAAAAAAATAACTCATCAGACTCCTTTCACCGTGTAAAATGCGATCCGGGTTTTAACCAGGGTCGACTGCCCGTCCTGGTACTGGAAGGAAGCTTCGACCTCTTTTGTGTCAACTTTTTCATCATACAGGGCCTCATACAGGTTCTGATACCGCTCCTGTACAAATTTGCGGCGGATTTTTCCGGTTTTGGTCAACTCCCCGTCATCCACATCCAGCAGTTTATACAGCAGGGCAAACCGTTTGATTTTAAAATGCTCTTTTTCCGCTCTGGAATTGACATCGATCACCTGTGCCATGATCAGGTCTGCCACCTCCTTTTTTTTGGAAAGATCCATGTAGGTGGTGTAGGACAGTCCTTTGTCTTCTGCCCATTTTCCCACCACAATGGGATCGATGTTGATCAGGGCTGCCACAAAATCCTTTTTGTTGCCGAAAATCACGGCTTCCTTTATATAGGGACTGAACTTGAGGGCATTTTCCAGAAACATGGGAGAAAACATCTCTCCTTTGTTGTTGTGCATCACATCAGACACCCTGTCAATGACCACCAGGTGCCCGTTTTCATCTATGAATCCGGCATCTCCGGAATGCAGCCATCCGCCCTCCAGCAGTTCAGCCGATTTTTCAGGCAGTTCAAAATAGCCCGGAGTGACAGAATCGGATTTGGAGAGTATCTCTCCTGTTTCAGATATTTTGCACTGGGTGGCGGGCAGCGGCTTGCCCACGGTTTCAGGTCTGATATCCCCGTCCCTGTGCATATATGCGATCCCGACGATTTCGGTCTGTCCGTAAATCTGCTTTAAATTCACGCCGATGGCCTGGTAAAAGGAAAACAGTTCCGGACCCAGGGCAGCCCCGCCGGTATAGGCCCGCCGCAGGCGCAGGAAACCGATCTGGTTCACCAGGGGCCGGAACATTATCTGGGTGCCCAGCCATGATTTGATCTTCAGCCCTAAAGGCATGGATCTGCCGGTCATGCGGTATTTTGCTGCCTTCAAGCCGATGTTTATGAAATAATTGTATAACAGTTTGTTGAACCAGTAGGACTGGTCGATCTTCAGCCAGATTTCCGACCGGATGCCTTCATAGATTCTGGGTGCCCCGAACATGAAATGCGGGCCGATCTCCTTTAAATCTGACATGGCTGTCTCAACCGATTCCGGAAAATTCAGGGTGATGCCCGTGGCCATGGCCACACCGAATGAGTTCATCTGCTCCCCGATCCAGGCAAATGGCAGAAAAGAGACATATTCATCGGTTGGTTCCAAAGGATCCACCTGGGTGAGCTGCACACCCATGTTGATATAGTTTTTATGGGTCAGCATGGTGCCCTTTGGCAGCCCTGTGGTGCCTGATGTCAGACACAGGTGGCACACGTCATCAGGCTTGCCCTGGTCCACCAGGGATTCAAACAGGTCCGGGTCTTTTGCATGGGCTGCATCCCCCATTTCAAACAGATCCCTGATATCCACAAACCAGTCATCTGACATATAATTACGCATGCCTCTGGGGTCTTCAAAAATCACCTTTTTGACATTGGGGATCTGGTCCCGGACTTCCCTTACCTTGTCCACCTGTTCCTGGTTGTCGCAGAACACGGCAGATACTTTCAGATACTGGATGATCTGGGCGATTTCAGCCGGCATGGTGGTCTGGTAGATGCCGGCGGATATGGCGCCGATGGCATGGCCGCCTATGGCCACAAACAACAGTTCCGGGATGTTGTCCGAAATAATGGCAATGGTGTCTCCCTTGCCTAAGCCCATGGCCTTAAGTCCCATGCCGGTTTTGCGCACATAATTGTAATATTCTTCCCAGGTATAGTCGTTCCAGATGCCGTAATCTTTTTCCCGCAGAGCGGTACGTCTGGGGGATTCAGCAACCCGCCACCGCAGCAGCTGGGGGATGGAGAATTTCAGCAGGTGTTCATTATTACTCATGGTGATCAGTCCTCCCCGATATAGGCGTCGATGACTTTGGGATTGTTGGCGACCTCATCCGGGGTGCCGGATCCGATAACTTCTCCGAAATCCAGCACATAGATCTGGTCGGAAATATCCATGACCACCCCCAGATCATGTTCCACCAGGACAACCGTGACGTTGCGTTCCTTTTGGATATCCATGACAAACCGGACAATATCTTCTTTTTCCTGGATATTCATGCCGGCCATGGGTTCGTCCAGCAGAAGAATTTCAGGGTCCAGGGTCAGGGCCCGGGCCACCTCCACTTTTTTTTGAATCCCGTAGCTCAGGTTCCCCACCAGGTTTTTGCGGTAGGGTTCCAGTTCCATGAAATCGATGATATCTTCCACAAATTTTCTGTTTTCCGCTTCCACCCGTGAGGCTTTGCCATAAAAAACAGCAGCATGGAAAAATGAATAGGTCAGGTTCTGGTGCCGGGCCAGCAGCAGGTTGTCCAGAACCGACAATCCTGAAAACAGCTCCAGGTTCTGGAAGGCCCGGGCAATCCCCATGGTGGAGACCTGGTGGGGGGAGGCATGGCTCAGGTCTTTCTCCTTGTACAGGATCTTTCCTTTTGTGGGGTGATAGAACCCTGAGATACAGTTGAGCATGCTGGTCTTGCCCGCCCCGTTGGGTCCGATGATAGAGGTGATCAATCCTGGCTCAATGTTCATGTTCACATGGGACAATGCCTTGAGTCCTCCAAAAGAGAGCGTCACGTCTGAAATTTTTAAATGTGCCATAAAAAATCCAAATGCTGTGGGTTATAGTGACAAAACCTGCCTGTGCCGCATGTGGCAGTTACCCCTGCCCGGTTCGGTTAAAAAAAACAGACTGTTATCAGGAAAAGGTCTGCTTTATCTGTGCGCGGTCTATGGTCCCGTCCGCAGTCCTGGGCAGAACAGGTGTAAATTCAACATACCGGGGTTTTTTGTAACCGGCAATCAGGGATCCGGTAAACCGGATCAACTCTTCTTTTGTCAGGTTTTTCCCAGGATGCAGACTGCAAACCGCTTTAATGCCTTCCCCGAATCTGGGATCAGGCACACCGAAAACGCACACCTCCCTGACCGCGTCATGCTGCATGATCGCTTTTTCCACTTCAGCCGGAAACACGTTTTCTCCACCGGGTTTGATCAGTTCCTTTTCCGGTTTTCTGCCTTTGAAAAACAAAAAACCATCCGGATCGATCATGCCCAAATCTCCGGTATGGTGCCATCCCTGTCTGAAGGTGTGGGCGTTTAGATCAGGGGCGTTCCAGTATCCCTGAAATACCAGGGGGCCTTTGACAAGGATCTCTCCGGTTTGGCCGGGGGGCACAAAACTGTCAAGGTCATCAGCGATTTTCACATGGGCCAGGGGGGATATTCTGCCGGCTGAACCGGGTTTTTCAAAGTATGGGGCAAAAGTGATCAAACCGGATGTCTCGGTCTGGCCGTACATGGTCCAGAAGGTGGTGCCCGTGGCAGTTTCCCATTTTTTCACTGTATCCGGGGCATCCAGGCCGGCGGTTATTTTAAGGGATGTCAGGTCATAATTTTCTTTTTCCAGGGCATCTGAAAGGGTGGTCAGTATGGGAGGGAAAGAACCTAAGAGCGTGACCTTCTGCTCCTGGACAAGGGCAAGGGTCTGGCCGGGATCAAATTTTTCCACCACCACATTTTTGCCCCCTGCCTGGAGGGTTGCCAGGGCCATGTTAATGCCCATGATATGAAACAGAGGCAGGATATCGGCATGGCAGCTCCCCTGGTCAAGGGCGTAATACTGGATCAGCTGCAGGTTGGAGAGCAGAACATTTTCCTGGCTCAGCACAGCTCCCCTGGGTTTGCCCTGGACCGCAGCGGTGTGGATAATGATATAGGGGTCATTTTTTTCAAACGGTTTCGGGGTGAAACCGTTGCTGTCCTGGTACAACGGCGACAGATTTTCCTTTGGGCCGTCCACCACAATGCACTGGTCCACAAAAGAAAAGGCAGCCGTGATTCCGGACGCCTTTTTGGCCATCTCACTGTCGCACAGGATTATGGAAGGGGTGGTATCTTCAATAATATGGCGGATTTCACTGTCAGACAACCGCCGGTTGATCAGCACCAGGGTCAGGTTCAAGGCAGCGGCAGCTCCGAACAGATGAAAGAACACCGGCAGATTTTTGCACAGAACCGCCACCCGGGTTTTAGGTGTTAGAAACGACAGGCCTGCTGCCAGCTGTGCGGTCTGCGCAAACAGCTCACCATGGGTGATATCCTGGTCATTCCAGTGGACTGCACAGCCATTTTCCTGAAGCCGGGCGTTTTTTTCATAGATATCAAAAAAGCTTAAGCCATGCAGGTTGTTCATGAGCCATTACCCCCGTGGAAAATTGTCCTGAAATACTGTTTTCTTCTGCCTGTGTCAATCCTTTAAAAAATGCCGGTGCTGTGTTTTCAAAGCAGAACGAGCGCTCAGTCTCAACACAACTTTAGTTGTAGTCCAATTGATTTGGGTTTGTCAAAGACTTTTTTTCATATTTTTTTTTATGGGGGAAAAACACTGAAAATATCGAATATCCCGACGTAAGGCAGTCTGATATTCCGTTGCAGAAACGGCATTGGAAAATGTTTCCCGGACAGGTTTCCCCCGGATTGTCATGCAGAAAACAGCAGCGTTTGGATTCCATGTGAATGGAAAATCCCATCCTGTCGGCAAACAGTTTCATGCGCAGAAGATCCACTCCCTTGCCCCCGGCATTGAAGTCATAAGGGGTTTTGGTGGAATAGTCATCGGTTTTCTGGGTTGTGAAAAAACCTTCAAATATGCGCTTCTGGTCATCTGTTTCAATGCCCACCCCGAAATCGTGCACGCAAAAAAGAACGCCATTGTCTTTGCTGCGGCCCAGGATATCTATCCTGCCATGGTCCGGCGTGTTTTCAATGCTGTTTTTAATCAGGCCGGTGATGGTCTTTTCCAGTACATCTTTTGGCAGGCAGATTCCGGGAAGATTTTCATCCATGTGAACACAAATCTCCAGGTCCCTGAAATCAAAGGATTTCTGCAATTTTTCAAACAGGACGTCAAAGGTTCTGGCAAAGTGGATATCTTTGCAGTTGAAGGCAGGTGAGCCGAACTCCTTTTCAATGACCGCCTGCACCACCTCCATGGGGTCTTCGTCATCCAGGTGCTGCTGAATCAGGGTTTCCAGTTCATCCCTGCAGGTCTGGAGCATCACCAGCATAAGATCCCGGGCTGCATAGACCTTTTTGTCCATGATATCAGCGGTCTCTTCCTGGATCTGCACAATGCGGTTCAGATTCCGCTGGATCCGGCTCAGAGTGGATGCGGTCTTCACCTGGGGCAGGTCTGCCAGTTTTTTCTCCAGGATCTGCAATGATCCGGTGAGCACTGCCACCGGGGTTTTGAGTTCATGGGACAGATGGTTGATCGCCTTGTCCTTGGCCCGGTTCATGGAGGCGACATCCCGGTAAGCCTCTTTCAGGGCTTCAGAAAACCGGGCATTTTCAATGGATATGCCCACGGTACCGGCAATCATGGTCATCAACTCCATGTCATTGTCGTCAAACGGGTTCTGTTTTTTGTTTATGGCGCACAAAATCCCGGTGATGCGGGAATCGCTTCTGACAGGCACGCACAGAATGCTTTTTGTTTCATAGCCCAGTTTCCGGTCTCTTTCCGGATAGGATTCAAAGGAGTTTGCAGCCTGGTTGTTGACAGCCGGCCGGCCGGTTTTCAACACCTTTCCCGCAAGCACCTCATCTAAGGCAAACCGGATTTTTCTGGCCCGCTGTTCCGTGTCTGAGTCATCATAGGATGCCCCTAAAAAGAACAGGTCGTTTTTGATCTCATCATACAGCAGCACCACCGCCCCTTCGGTGTTCAACAGGCCCTTGATCTCCTTTGTGATGTAATCCATGAGATCTTCCAGGTCCGGATACTGGGGCAGGGCCGCACTGATGCGCATGATGGTGCGGTTGTTGGCTGCCAGCCGTTTTTCTTCGGTGATGTCCCGGAGAATGACAAAATGTTCCCCGGGCCTGTCTTTGTACCAGGTATGGGATGCGGCCCAGATGATCACATCCCGGTGCCGGCCGTCTTTTGTGAGCCGCTGGGTCTCATACCGGGTGAGGTGCTGATTCTCTTTGAACCGATTCAGCATCTGGTTGGTTTCATCCTTGAGATTTTCCGGTACAAAGGGCAGAATCTTGCCCTTGAGTTCATCTATGTCCCATCCGAACACAGCTGTAAATGCAGGATTCACATAGGATACCCGCCCTTTTTCATCATACAGGATAATGGGATAGGGAATAAACTCCAGCACTTTCTGGTAGGTCTGGTAAAGCTCAAACACCTCCTGCTCTTTTGTTTTTTCAGCGGTGACATCCTGCAGGGTTTCCACGGCACCTGCAATATTTCCTTTGCTGTCAAAGATGGCGGCTGCAGTGAAGAACAGCCATTTGCCGGCAGGCGGAAGGTCTGAAAAAAAATCGGTGGCAGCAAACAGTTTTTTGTCGGACAACGCTTTTTTGTATTTGGGTCCGTAAAGGGCAACGATCTGTTCATCCTGGGCATTGTCGATGATCAGGTCTGCCATGACCGGCCGTTTTTTTGCATAAAAGGCTTTCCACTGGTGATCAGTGCCGATCATCTCCTGAGCCTGGAACCCGCTTAATTCTTCCAGAGCCTGGTTGAAATGGCTGATTTTATGGGTGCTGTCCAGGACAAATATGGGGATGGGGGCTTTGTGAATGATGCTTTTGAGCAGCTGGTTTTCCTCTTCCAGGACCGTGATTTTTTTTTCCAGGGCAGCCGTGTCATTGGTGCTGTTGCGCATAAAAACTCCAAAAGGCTTTACAAGATTCCCGTATCCCCGTATAACATCTGGTGGTGTGATATTGCCACTATATAAAATCATTGAATCAAATTGCAAGGATTTTAAAAGGTGACCGACAAGATGCCTGACACCAATATAAAGACTGAGATTCTCATCCATGATCTGAAGGTGCCCATATCTGTTATCAATGCCGGGGCCAGATCCCTGCTGGAACGCCAGGATACCTACGGTCCTTTGACGGAAAAACAGATCAAGGTGCTCAAGCGGATTGTGCGCAACACCCTTGCCACCCAGCGTCTGGTGAACGATGTCCTGGAACTGGGACGTTCCAGGGAAGGGGTGCATATCTGTTCGCAGTTCACTGTGGCATCTCTGGTTGTGGGGGTGTTGGTGGAGGTGTTTGATCTGGCGGATCCGGGTGTGGCAGATGATATCAGAAAGGCCCAAACCTATGCGCAGCTCCAGGACGTCATTGAAAAAGCCGGGGTCTGTCTGAATTTTGCGCAGCAGACCTGGGAAGCCAGTGTGTGCCTGGATGCGGCCAAGGTGCGCCAGATATTGAGAAACCTTGTCACAAACGCATTCAAACACCGGGCCGCCCGGGTTGATATCAGGGGCCTGATTCAAGAAAACCGGCTCACCCTGTGGGTGAAAGATGACGGCCGGGGCATACCCAGATCAGACCAGCAGCGGATATTTGAAACCTATTTTACAACCGGCGGTTCCATAGAAGATGCCATCCAGAGCCATGGTCTGGGACTGGCCGGGGTGATGGTGCTGCTCAGGGACATGGGCGGTGAACTGGTGCTTGATTCAGATTCCGGACAGGGGGCTGAGTTCAAGGTGGTCATCCCTCTGCTGTAGGCTATTTTTTTTGCTGCTTGTCAAACGCATCCCAGAAATCCTGGTCCGCCTTTCTCCAGTTCGGGCCGAACAGTTTGTCAAACACCGGTCTTACAAAGGAAAACCAGCCGGCATTGGCCTGACGTCCCTGCTGCCTTGCGGTGAGAACATCAGCGGCAAACAAAGTGATATCCACCATCTTATCTTTGGGTACATAGGCGTCCGCCCCTTTTTCAATGGCGGTTTTCAGATTTTCCGGTGTCAGGGCATGGGCCGTGAGCATAAGGGTGGGTATGTTCAACCGGCGGGTGATCTCCAGCAGCTGATACCCCTGCACCCCCATGATGTCAAAAATGGCGGCATCATAGGTATTGGTTTTCAACAGTTTAACAGCTGTTTCAAAAGAGCCGGCCGTATGGACCCGGCACATGAAAAGCAGCTCTTCCAGGGTTTCCAGGATATCGGGTTCATCATCCACCACCAGGATGCGCTTGTTTTCCAGTATCCCGCGGTCATCCATCACAATGTCCTCTGGTTGTATGCATGTGAATTACAGGTCCACCCAGGTTTCCGCCTCGTTGCCGCAATTGGTGCAGGTGCCGGTACCTTTTATCTTTTGGGTTTTTTGGCCGGCCTTGCTTTTTTCCTGTGCCCCCTCTTCTTCAACCCACTGGCAGGTGACGATCATTTCCGCTTCATTGCCGCAGTTTTCGCAGGTACACACCTGTGTAAATTTTTTTTTTGCCATGATGGTTCTCCCATGTAACGGTTTGATTCAATATGGTTGGTACCCATCATAATATGGAAAACAGCCATTGACCAGTCTAAAATTTACTGCATTCAGGGTACTGGATAAAATATGCTTGACAAAGCACCTGTGACACGTTCTTATACAAAAAGTTTATAACTTTTTTGTTTAAAGTGTCAGGAGGACAGGATGAAAATTGCAGTAACCCGGGTGGAAAAACCAGGTACCCGGCCAGAGGATGAAGATCTTGGGTTTGGTACGGTATTTACCGACCATATGTTTGTGATGGAATATGCAGTTGAAAAAGGGTGGCATGATCCGCGCATTGAACCGTTTGCAGAATTTTCCCTGTCACCGGCTGCCATGGTGTACCATTATGGCCAGGCGATTTTTGAGGGGCTCAAGGCCTATAAGACACCGGATAAAAAAATCCAGCTGTTCCGGCCCCGGGACAATTTTGCCCGGATGAACCAGTCTGCCAGGGGGTTGTGCATCCCGGAAATTGATGTGGATTTTGTCATGGATGCCCTGAAACAGCTGCTGAAACTGGAAAAAAACTGGATCCCCGAGACCCTGGGAACCTCGCTGTATATCCGGCCGTTTATCATTGCCACAGATCCTTTTTTAGGGGTGAGATCCTCTTTTACCTTCAAGTTTTTTATTATCCTGTCCTCGGTGGGTGCCTATTATGCCGGGGGCCTGGCACCGGTGAAAATCTGGGTGTCCAGAGACCATGTCAGGGCTGTTCCCGGCGGGGTGGGGGAATTCAAGACCGCAGGCAATTACGCAGCCAGCCTCAATGCCGGGGAGATCGCCAAAAAACAGGGCTATGCCCAGGTACTCTGGCTGGATGCCCTGGAGCGAAAATATATTGAAGAGGTGGGGGCCATGAACATCTTTTTTCTCATGAAAGATGAACTGGTGACCCCCAATCTCACCGGCAGCATCCTGCCGGGCATCACACGGTTTTCGGTCATTGACCTGGCAAAAAAATGGGGCATGCAGGTGTCGGAACGTAAAATCAGCATCGATGAGGTGTTTGACGCCCATGCAAAGGGCAATCTCATTGAAGTGTTCGGATCAGGCACAGCCGCAGTGATATCTCCTGTGGGTGAAATCTGTTATGGAGAAAAAAAGATCCATATCGGTGACGCAAAGCCCGGCAAAACCGCCATGAAGTTTTATGATGCCCTGACATCCATCCAGTACGGCACAGCAAAAGATACGGAAAACTGGATTGAAAAGGTTGATTAATGCCGGTATGTCCCGGTGCCGGGCATGCAGAGAATAATGTGGGAATGACCGTCAGATGATTGGAGATGCAATGGCCAGGAAAAAAGAAACCACTCTTGTTGGAAAACGGATCAAACGGGCCAGGCTGGACAGAAAAATTACCCTGGATACCATGGCCAATGAGACCGGGCTGTCCAAGGATTTCATCAAGCAGATAGAAAGCGGGCAAAAACGGCCCTCTGTGGGAACCCTGCTCCAGATGTCCAGGGTTTTGCAGCTGGATTCCGATTTTCTGCTCAAGGATAAAGAAGAGGCCCTGGAAAAACGTTCTGATGCCTATACCAAAAGAACCGACAAATATGCCTACACCCCCCTGACCCCTGGTGCGGAAAACAAGCATTTAAAGGCGTTCCGCATTGTGGTGGAAGCCGGCACCCGCCATGAGGGGGTTGGGTTCCAGCACGAGGGAGAGGAGTTTGTCCATGTGCTGGAAGGAAAAGTGGAAGTCCAGGTGGGGGATCATGTGAATGTCCTGGATGCCGGGGATTCCCTTCATTTTAATTCAGGGATCAGGCATGACCTGCGCAACACGGCTGATACCGATGCCGTGTTGATTGTGGTTGTGTATGTTCCTTAAATATGGAGGTGTCCGGCTATGCTATTCAAGCTGACAGATGAACAGAAGATGATCCGGAACATGGTCCGGGAGTTTTCCAGAAAAGTGGTGGCTGCAAAGGCAGCGGAACGGGACCAAACCAAGGAGTTTCCGGCAGACAATTTCAGGCAGATGGGCGAACTGGGCCTTATGGGCATGATGATTCCTGAAGAATACGGCGGAGAATCTGCCGATACGGTGTCCTATGTCCTTGCCCTGTCGGAAATCGCCTATTCCTGTGCCTCCACATCCGTTGTCATGTCTGTACAGAACTCCATTGTGTGTGAAAGTTTGTATCATTTCGGTACCGAAGACCAAAAACAGCAGTTTTTAAAACCCCTGGCATCGGGAGAAATCATCGGGGCTTTCGGGCTTACCGAACCGGATGCGGGATCAGATCCGGTTTCCCAGGCTGCCACCGCTGTTAAGGACAAGGACCATTATATCATCAACGGCACCAAGCGGTTCATCACCTCGGGCAAACATGCCAAACTGGTGCTGGTGACGGCCAAAACCGATTCTGATGCCGGCCATAAGGGCATTTCCTGCTTTATTGTGCCCAAGGGCACCAAAGGGCTGATCGTTGGCCATGAAGAGGACAAGATGGGATTGCGGGCTTCAGACACCACCGACCTGATTTTTGAGGACTGCCGGGTGCCGGCATCCCAGATGCTGGGAAAACAAGGGGACGGCTTCAAAATCGCCATGTCCGGCCTGGACAGCGGCCGCATCGGCATTGCTGCCCAGTCTTTGGGGGTGGCCCAGGCCGCCTTTGATGCAGCAGTGAAATATGCCGCAAAAAGACGGCAGTTCGGGGTACCCATCACCAAGCACCAGGCCATCCGTTTTCAGATCGCAGACATGGCCACCCAGATCGAGGCAGCCAGGCAGCTGGTGTTTTCCGCCGCCTCCATGAAAGACCGAAAAGAACCCTACACAAAAGAGGCATCCATGGCCAAACTGTTTGCGTCTGAAATGGTGAACGAAATTACGGCCCGAGCCATTCAGATACACGGCGGATACGGGTTTACCAAAGATTACGTGGTGGAGCGGCTGTACCGGGATGCCCGGGTGTTCACCATCTATGAGGGGACATCCGAGATACAGCGCATTGTGATATCCAACAATATCCTCAGGGACAAACGAATATAGTAGATGGGGTGAGGCTTGGCTTATTGGCTTATTGCGGCCCTTTCCAATAAGCCAATAAGCCCAGGCTGACCCGATCTTACTACTTGAAAAATGAGGCTGCGTAGGCCACATCTTCGGGACAGAACACAAACAGGCACTTGCCGTCGGCATCAGATACAGACCCATATACATAATTGATATTGATCTGTTCTTCACCGAATTTTTTGGTGATTTTGGCAAATTCCCCGGGCTTGTTGGTGATATCCACCGCCACCACCTCTTTTGTGTCAAACAGGTAATTGTTTTCCTGTAACAGGGCCACAGATGCATCCGGGTTGTCGGTCAACAGGCGGACCAGGGCAAATTCAGCAGAATCTCTGCGCATGGAGCTGTAACTGGCAGACGATGCCAGCCGCTTGAGAGATTTTCCCCGGGCCTCAAACAGGTTCTGGACATATGATGACGCATCCTGGATGGTGATGGCATCAATATTGATATTGGCCTGTCCAAACAGGTCGGTGAGCTTTGCCAGCTCACCAGGCACATTTTTAAGAAACAACGATATTTCAATTCTGATCATGAAGCTGCTCCCTTTTTAGTTTCCTGAGTTGACGTGCAAACCGCAACTGATAAAATCCTTTATGCTGTTTGCACCTGATCGGTTAAGGCGATCTCCACCCCCCGGTCAAACGCATCCATGTTCAAGGGGATGATTTTGGGCTTGGCGGCAAACTCCTCCTTGACACAGGTTTTGAGAAGTTCCAGATCCACCAGTTCGCTTTTGGCGGCAAATGCGCTTAAGGCCACTATGTTGGCAGCCCGGACAGAACCGGCCTTGATGGCGATATCATTCACCGGCACCACCAGCTGGGTGACATCGGTGCGTTTGCTTGTCACCGGAATCAAAGAGGAGTTGATGAAGATGATACCGCCCGGTTTGACGTCATTTTCAAATTTTTCCAGGGACGGCAGGTTCATGGCCACAAGATGGGTGGGGTTTTTTATGATGGGCGATCCGATGAGCCTGTCGCTGATTACCACTGTGCAATAGGCTGTTCCCCCGCGCATCTCCGGACCGTAAGAGGGTATCCAGGCAACAAAGGAGCCCTGTTTCATTGCTGCATAGGCCAAAAGCTTTGCACTGAGCAAAATGCCCTGGCCGCCGAATCCTGCAAATTTTATTTCTGTCTGCATTGGTTTCTCCAAAAATATTTAGAATGGATCTATTCAGGCACTTTGAAATCACCCAGTTCATAATAGGGCAGCAGGGTGTCTTCCGCCCATTTCAGGGCATCCAGCGGTGTTAAGCCCCAGTTGGTGGGGCAGGTGGAAATAACTTCCACAAAACTGAAGCACTTGTTTTCCATCTGGTATTGAAATGCCTGTTTTATGGCTTTTTTTGCCTTGTTCACCTGCTGTGGTTTGAGCACGGCCTGCCGTGTGATATATCCCGGGGTCACCAGTTCGGCCAGCAGATTTGCCATGCGGATGGGCATGCCTGTGGCAGCGGTATCTCTTCCTGCGGGCGCGGTGGTGGCACGCTGTCCGCCCATGGTGGTGGGGGCCATCTGGCCGCCGGTCATGCCGTAGATGGCATTGTTGATAAAGATGGTGGTGAATTTTTCTCCCCGGTTGGCAGCATGGATGATCTCTCCCATGCCGATGGAGGCCAGATCCCCGTCCCCCTGGTAGGTGAATACCATCAGATCCGGCCGGACCCGCTTGATGCCGGTGGCCATGGCTGGTGCCCTGCCATGGGCTGCTTCCTGAAAATCACAGTCAAAATAGTTGTATGCCAGCACGGCGCATCCCACAGGGGCGATGCCCACGGTCTTTCCCTGGATGCCTAAGTCATCGATGGCTTCAGCCACCAGGCGGTGGACAATGCCGTGGGTGCATCCGGGGCAGTAGTGGGTGTGGGTTTTGCTGAGCGCCTTTGGCGTTGAAAAAGTCTTTCCCATGGTGTGCTCCTATAACAGTCCTTTGATAATGTCGATAATTTTTTCCGGGGAGGGGATGTCTCCGCCGCACTCCCCGTAGAATTCCACGGGGCGCCGGCCTTTGACGCAGCGCTCCACATCTTCCACCATCTGTCCCATGCTCATCTCAATGCTGATGACCGCTTTGCAGCTGTCTTTGCCGGATGCGTCATACACGGCTTTTTCCGGAAATGGAAACAGGGTTTTGGGCCGCAGCATGGCAACTTCAATGCCCTCTTCCTTGAGCATGTCAATGGCGGTTCTGCACACCCGGCTCATGGTGCCGTAGGAGGTGATCAATACCTGGTAGTCGGTGTCGCCGTTGTACAGCTCAAACCGCACCTCCTCTTTTTTCATCTGCTGGTACTTGGCCTTGAGGGCCAGGTTGTTGTCGTTGAGGGCTGTGGGATCAAGAAACAAAGATTTCACCAGGTTGCGTTTTTTGCTTTTGCGGAAATCCATGCCGCTGGTGGCCCAGTCATCCTTGTTTGTGGGTTCGGTTTTCAGATCTTCGGGAAACTCCACCGGTTCCATCATCTGGCCGATGAGGCCGTCTCCCAGGATCATGACAGGGCCTCTGTATTTTTCCGCCAGGGTAAAGGCCTGCATGGTCATCTCAACAGCCTCCTGCACCCCGTCCGGTGCCAGCACCAGCAGGTGGTAATCCCCGTGGCCCCCGCCCTTGGTGGCCTGGAAGTAATCTCCCTGGGAGGGCAGAATTCCCCCTAAGCCCGGGCCGCCCCTGACAATATTGACAAACACCGCAGGGCACTGGGCTGCCGCAATATAGGAGATGGCTTCGCTCATCAGGCTGATGCCAGGAGAAGAGGAGGTGGTCATGACCCGTTCACCGGCCCCGGCTGCGCCGAAAATCATATACCCCACCGCCACAAAACTTTCCCCCTGGAGAAACACCCCGCCCTCTTCGGGCAGCCGTTTCACCAGGTATTCCGCCACT
>JAIPDY010000029.1 GCA_021737445.1 Desulfotignum sp. | reverse complement strand
ATTCATGTGCCGCCACAGCGGCAGGTTCTGGAATGTTCTGCCCAGGCCCCTGGCAGCTATTTCATTGGTCTCATGGCCTTTGATGTTTTTGTTTTCCAAAAAAATTTCCCCTTCAGAAGGGGTATACACCCCGGTGATCAAATTGAAGATCGTGGTTTTGCCGGCGCCGTTGGGGCCGATGAGCCCAAAAATCTGCCTGGGTGCAATATTCAGGTTGTAATTGTGAACCGCCCGCAGCCCGCCGAAATAGTGGGTCATGTTTTTAACGCTCAGCAGTGCGGTCATGGGGATACTCCTTGTTGGCTTTTATGTTTTTTGGCTTGCAGCAGTTTTTTTGCATTGATTTCTGTAAAAGAGATCAGGCCATAGGGCCGAAATATCATGACAAAGATCAAAATCAACGGAATGATGATCCATTTGAACAGTTCTAAGGGACGTAAGGCCTCTCCCAGCACATTGATGCTCACTGCCCCGACAATGGAGCCCACAATGGAGTTGAGACCGCCGAAATACACCATGGCAAGGATTTCGGCCAGCCGGTTTATGCTGAACATGCCCGGATTGATATAGGTGAGCACATGGGCGAAAAGGCCGCCGGCAATACCGGCCCAGAAAGCACCGAACATAAAAGCGGTCATTTTTGTTTTTCTTGTTTTCACGGTCATGGATTCCGCAGCTGCTTCATCATCTCTCACCGTGTTCAGCGCCTTGCCCAGAACAGAGGTCACAAAATTGTGTATAATCCAGATGCACAGCATGGTCCAGATAAAAATCACCGGCAGGGGAGCCAGGTCCGGCTGTCCCCCCATCCCTCTGGCCCCGCCGATGACATGCAGGTTTTCAACAGCAGATTTGACAATAAACATGAATGCCAGGGAGATAATGGCCAGATAATCGCCCCGGGTGCGAAAGGAGGGAATGGCCACGGCCAGTGAACCGATGGCGGCAGCTGCTCCCCCTGCCAGCAGCACCAGAGGAAAGAGATAGGGACCTAAGGCCGGTGGCAGCAGGGCGGTTCCGAAAATTTTATCATTGGTGAACAGCATCAGGGTAAGGATGGAAGACACATATGCTCCCAGAGCCATGAATCCCGGGTGAGAACAGGAAAATTCCCCCTGGTATCCATTGATCACATTGACACTCACCGTGAGAATAATGGAGACAAGGGTGAGTTTGACCACCAGGATCCTGTAGTCATTGATGCCGGCCCATAAATGGAGAATGGCATAAAAACAGGCCAGGTGAATGACAGCTGAAAGCCACAGCGGCAGTTTTTCCAGCAGGGCGGCCCCGGGGTTGGTGATAAAGCTGGTGAGCTTTGCCACCGCCAGTACCGGAATAACGTATACAACCAGATCATAGGCAAGTGCGCCTGGTATCATCAACGGCTGCTTGAGCATGATCAGCGCCCCGAACAATACCGGTATCTTGGGCAGGCCCAGGTAATAGGAGATATAATCATACCCCCAGAAATATTCAATCAGTACGGCTGTGAGGATGCCCAGAAACCACCCCAGTATGGGGACAGTTGAAAATGTTTGTCGAAATTTTTTTGCAATTCCCATGTGACGTTCCTGTGTGTGTAGGGTCAAGAGATTAAAGCCGCAGTTTTGTGCTGTGCTCCATTCCGAAAAATCCCCTGGGCCTGAAGGTCAGGATGATCAGGATGATGGAATAGGCAATGAAATCCCGCAGGGTGGATGGAAAAATCGTGGCCACAAAGATTTCAATAAATCCCAAGAGGTATCCGGCCAATGCCGCGCCTTTTATGGAACCGCGGCCACCCAGGATGGCGGCCACAAACGCTTTCCACCCCAGCAACACCCCCATGTAGGGATCCAGAATCGGGTATGCCTGGCCGTACAGGATGCCGGCAACCGATGCCAGGCCTGCGCCCACGGCAAAGGTCAGCGGCGCAATGATATTGATGGAAACCCCCATAAGCGGAACCGCCAGAAAATCGTATGACATGGCCCTCATGGCCATACCCCATTTGGTTTTCTGGATAAAGGCGTGCAGGGCCAGCATGAGCAGCAAAGAAATAATGATGATCATCGCCTTGACATTGGTGATATAGATACCCCCGATATGGTAATTGACTGTTTCCATCAACGGCGGAAAGCTTAAGCGCTTGGCACCCAGCATGATCAGAATGCCGGTCTCAAAGATAATACCTATCATCAGTCCTGTGATGGCGGCTGATGCCCTGGGGGCCTGGCGCAGAGGCCTGTACCCGGCCACTTCCACAAACACCCCGATCCAGGATGCCAGAAACATGGTCACCACCACGGTGGCAACAAAGATGAGAGAAGCAGGCAGAAAACCGGCAAAGGCTGCCAGAAACATCGTGGCTATGCCAAAGCCGATATAGGTGCCCACCATGAAGATATCGCCATGGGCAAAGTTAAACAGCATCAATACCCCGTAAACCATGGAATATCCGATGGAAATAACAGCATAGAAACTGCCCCGCTGCAGAGCATTGATGATGTTTTGCAAGATATAGTTTAAGGATTCTATCAAGGATTCCATTCACCGACTCCTGTTGAATTGGGATAACTGTTGCAGGCCGATTTTTTTTGGGCGGCCTGCAACAGTTTTAACGCAGTTTAACGGACAGGGATCTTAAGCATCAGGGACAGCTGGAGCCGTAGAATTCATATTCTCCCTGGTTGTTTATCTTGACGATGACCGCACATTTGATGGGGTCGCCTTCTTGGGTAAAGGTCATTTTGCCGGTAATGCCGTCAAAATCCTTGATCTGTGCCAGGGCATCCCTGACCGCTTCTCTGTCTTTTTCGATGCGGCCGGTGATCTTGCCGGCATCCTGAATGGCCTGCTGGGCCAGGCGCAGCGCATCCCAGGTCAGGGCGGCCACGTCATCGGGTATATACCCATAGGTTTTTTCATACCGGTCAATAAACGCTTTGGTTGCGCCTTTGGCACCGGCAGCAGCATAATGGGAGGAAAAGAACAGGCCATAACAGTCTTCACCGCAAAGCTCAACCGTCTCAGCCGATCCCCAGGAATCGGATCCCACAATGGGGCCGGTCCACCCTAAATCTTTTGCCTGGCTGACAATCAGGGGCACTTCATTGTAATACTGGGGGGTGAACAGCACCTGGGCACCGGATTTCACGATCTTGGTGAGCTGGGAGGAAAAATCGGTATCCTTGGTGGTAAAGCTTTCATAGGCCACTACACTGCCGGCCCCGTGTTTTGCTTCCCAGGCATCTTTGAAAACTTCAGCCAGTCCCTTGGGATAGTCAGAGGCCACATCATAGAGAACCGCAGCTTTTGTGAATCCGAACTCTTCGGTGATAAAATTGGCCACCACCGGTCCCTGGAAGGGATCCAGAAAGCAGCCCCGGAAGACATAGGGCCGGTCCAGGGTTGTGTTTGGGTTGGTGGACCAGGGGCTGATCATCACTGTTTTGTACTTGTTGGCCACCTCTCCTGCCGGCACCGCCTGTTTGGAGGACTGGGGACCGATGATAGCCAGCACATCATCCTGGGAAATCATCTTGGTGTTTGCCTTTACAGCAGATTCCGCCTTGGATTCATTGTCTTCAATGACCAGTTCCACATCGTACTTTTTACCACCCACTTCCAGGCCGCCGGCTTTTTCGATATCTTCCAGCCACATCTGGGCAGCGTACTTGGTTCCTTCCCCCACTTTGGGGATATCACCTGTCAGGGGGGCATTGATACCGATTTTAATGATGGTCTTTCTGGCACCCAGTGCCAGGGAAGAAAATAACATGGCCACAGAAAAAGCCACAACTGTCAGAACAGCAATCTTTCGCATACTCCCTCCTTTACAAAACACGGTTAAAAACATAAGTAAATTCTATATGTAAAATCCGGGATGAAGTAAAGAAATAATATAGATGCAGCGATAAGATTTTTTTTATTCAGGGCACAGGCGGGGTGATATTAAATTCATCTATCTTGTATAAAAGGGTTTTATAGCTGACCTTGAGAATTTTGGCAGCCCTGGACCTGTTCCATCCCACCTTGTCCAGCACAAAGGCGATCACTTCTCTTTCCACCCGGTCCGAGGCTTTTTTTTTGATTTTTTTTAAAGAGATGTCCTGAAACAGTTTATCAGAACTGGTGGACAGATCCACAAATTGAGATATCAGGCTGATCCGGTCACTGGCAAAATCCGGATGGATCTGGGGGGCAAGGTCTGAATCAGCCCAGTTGTTTATGGCAGGCACACTGTTTTGGGGCTGTTCTCCCGGCATCTCTTCAAACACCTTTTCCCAGGAATTGAGAACCATCTGTTTTTTGATGCAGTTCTGGAGCTGCCTTACATTACCGGGCCAGGGATAATTGCAAAGCCGGGTCATGAAATCGGGATCCGGCCTGCTGCCAGGGTTGTCAGGATATTTTTTATTATATTCGGTAAAATAATAGTCAATCAGGGCAGGAATGTCCTGTTTGCGTTCCCGCAGGGGCGGAATATCGATGCGGATAATATTGAGCCGGTAAAACAGGTCCTCCCTGAACTGTTTCAAACTGATGCTGCTCTCCAGGTCCTGGTTGGTGGCGGCAATCACCCATATATCGGTTTTGAACTCATGGTCTGACCCCAGTGGTGAAAATTCACCGCTCTGGAGCACATGGAGCATCTTGGATTGCAAAGAAAGGGGCATGTCGCCTATCTCATCTAAAAAAAGTACGCCTTTGTGCGCTGTCTGAAATTTGCCGGGTCGTTTTTTATGGGCTCCGGTGAATGCGCCTTTTTCATATCCAAATAGTTCACTTTCCAGGAGGGTTTCAGGCAGGGCCGCGCAGTTGATTTTTACAAAATGATGGTCTGCACGCGGTGATTTTTCATAAAGGCTCTGGGCCACCACCTCCTTGCCAACCCCGGTCTCTCCTGTGATTAAAACATTCAGGCAGGTGCTGGCCACATGGTTGATCAGTTTTTTGATCTTGCGTATGGATTCACTGACGCCAATAAGGGGTGTGCTCATGATAATCGCTTAGCTCTCGTTTTTTTTCAGATGACTTAGTCCTTATAATATATGGATTCAGACATGCAAGCAAAAAATTATAAAATCAAAAAAATGTCAGGCACAGGCAACTTGCTTTAAACACAAATTAATATTATAACGCTATAATTTTTATAATTTGCAGAACAGAATTTTTGAAGGAAAACCCATGAAAAAAACCCTGATAAAAAGCACAGGCATGTTTGTCCCCCCCAATGTGGTGACCAATCATGACCTTGAAAAAATTATGGATACCTCTGATGAATGGATACGCCAGCGCACCGGCATCAAGCAGCGGTACTGGATCAATGAAGAGTGCGGGGCTTCCGATCTGGGGGCAAAAGCTGCACAAATGGCTCTGGATGATGCCGGGTGGCACCCTGAAGATCTGGATTTCATTATTTTTGCCACCTTGAGTCCGGATATCATGTTTCCGGGTTCCGGATGCCTGATGGCGGCAAAACTGGGTCTGGACAAAACACCGGTGCTGGATATCCGGCAGCAGTGCACCGGTTTTCTTTACGGCCTGGCCACAGCAGATGCCTATATCAAATCCGGCCTTGCCAACCGAGTCCTGCTGGTGGGCGGAGAGGTGCATTCATCCGGGCTGGATAAAACCACCCGGGGACGGGATGTCACCGTGATTTTCGGGGACGGGGCCGCCGCTGTCTGCATCGAAGGGGTCGAGACCGATGAAAAGATCGGACTGCTGTCGTCTGCCCTGCATGCTGACGGCAACCATGCCGGATCTTTGATGACTGAACTGCCGGCATCCAGACTTATTGAGCGCTTTCCTCCGAATCTCGCTTTTGATGATCCCAGGTATTATCCGGTAATGGACGGACCGGCAATTTTTAAAAAAGCGGTGAGAATGCTGCCCCAGGTGACCAATGAAGCGCTGCAAAAAGCTGGTATCACACTGGATGAGATCGATCTGGTGGTGCCACACCAGGCCAACAAGCGCATCAACCAGGCGTTCGGCCAGTTTATGAAACTGGAGCCGTCCAAAATATTTCACAATATTGAAAAATATGGCAACACCACCGCAGCAAGCATTCCATTGGCCCTGCATGAGGCCATGGCCCAGGAACGGGTGGGAAAGCCCGGGGAAACCGTGCTGTTTGTGGCGCTGGGGGCAGGCCTGACCTGGGGAGCATCTATTTTCCGGTTTTTCTGACCTTTTGTCCTATTGGTCAATCCTTTTTTTAAACAGGGCCTTGAGATAAAAGACAGCATTGGTGTCTGGATGATCAAATTCATGGGACGGGTCATGGTTTCTGGCAGCCATCTGTTTTCGAAGGGTTGCAGCCAGAACCTTGCCCAGTTCCACCCCGAACTGGTCAAAGGGGTTGATGCCTGAAATAAACCCTTCAAACACGGTTCTGGCCTCATAAAAGGACAACAGCATACCAAGGCTTTCAGCAGACAGATTATCCAGTACCAACAGGGATGAGGGCCGGTTTCCGGTAAAGGTTCTGGCCGGCAGGTCATGATCCTGGCCCTCTGCCAGGGCCATGGTCTGGGCAATGAGGTTGGCCCACAGCTCCTGGTGGTTGAACACTCCTTTTGCAGTTACCTGATTTTTTGTGTAGCCCGGATTTAAAACTCCGATAAATTCCACAGGAAAAGCCGGGCCCTGGTGGGCCAGCTGAAAAAAAGAGTGCTGGGCATTGGTGCCGGGTTCCCCGAAAATAATGCTGCCGGCCGGGCAGGGCAGAGACTTTCCATTTCTATCCACTCCCTTGCCAAGGCTTTCCATATACAGTTGCTGAACATGGGGAGCCAGTTTTGACAGGGCGCTGGAATAGGGGATGACAGCCTGGGCCGTGTAGCCAAGCACCTGGATATTCCAGATGCTGATCAAGGCCGCCATCAGCGGGATATTTTCCAGAACAGGGGCATCCAGGGCATGGCGGTCCATGCGGCCGCACCCTTTCAGAAACCGTTCAAAAACCTCATACCCGAAGGCCAGACTCAAAGGCACTCCGCCCACGGCAGAGGATACCGAATACCTGCCGCCGATGAAATCAAACATGTGAAAACTTGCCAGCACCGGGTTGGCAGGGTCATCTCCCGGGCTGCCCTTGGCGGTGATTGTCACCAGGTGGTCCTGTGGCAGAAGCTTATGCCGTTTCAGATAGGCGTTCACCTGGGCCAGGTTGGCCATGGTTTCTGTTGTGGTATAGGATTTTGATACAATGATCCACAGACAGGTGCCGGGACTGATCCGGGAGGTGACCTGCCCGAAATTGTCAATATCCACGTTGGATAGAAAATGCAGGTTTATTTTCGGGCAGTGGCAAGCTTGCAGGGCTTTATAAACAAATTCACACCCAAGGTATGACCCGCCGATCCCCACCACCACTGCATCGGTGAACGGTTGTCCTGAAGTGCCGGTAATGGTGCCGTTTCTGATATCCTTTGAAAAGGTGCTGATCTTTCGGGCCACCGCCTGCATGTCATATAGTATCCGGGGGTCTTCAGGTCTCAGACCCGGGGAGATAAACCCTCTGGCTGCCGTGTGCAGGGCTGATCTGTTTTCCGTGGTATTAACCCTGTCACCGGCAGCCATTCTGGAAAACATCTCCCTGGCTTTTGTTTCCTGTGCCAGGGTTTTTAAGTTTTGTATCACCTCCCGGTCCAGGCGCTGACGGGAAAAATCAAAAAAAAAGCCGGGAAGACCTGAGGAAAAATCTGCCAGCCGCCCGGGCGTTTTGATCATCTGTTTTAAATGATAATCCGGGGTGTCAAACCGGGGCGCATGTTTTAGCAGGGATCTAAAACTGTCTGATGCATACATGGGGGGTATCGGTATCCTTTAAATATTGTTACTGACCGGTTTTTAAATTTGTACCAGCATTTTTCTGGGGTGTAAAGAGATTACCCTTGATCCTCACGGTGAATTCATTCTAAATGTAAGGCCATCCAGCCAGCAGTTTCTGCCGATTTTTTACAAAAACAGTCAATAATTATTGACAGGTGCCTGCCGGGGCGATTAATACTAAGTCCTATGAAACCAACCGATCATGCAATCAAAGAGAAACTGCTGGCAAAAGGGGTTATCATGCCCAATCCGGATTCGGTTTATATTGCCGGTGACGTGGATCCGGACAGGATTGCCGGAAAAGGGACAACTGTGTTTGCCGGGTGTAAAATCACGGGAAGCCGCACCCTGATTCTGCCCGGGGCAAGGATCGGGTATGAGGCCCCGGTAACCCTGGAAAACTGTCTGGTGGGAAAAAATGTCCGGCTCAACGGCGGGTTTTTCCAGGAGGCGGTGTTTTTAGGCGATAATGTGTTTGGTTCAAATGCCCATGTCAGGGCCGGCACCATTCTGGAGGAACAGGTTTGTGCCGCCCATACAGTTGGACTCAAACAGACTGTTTTGTTCCCTTTTGTCACTCTGGGCAGCCTGATCAATTTCTGCGACTGCTTCATGGCCGGCGGCACCAGCCGGAAAAACCATTCAGAAGTCGGATCCTCTTTTATCCATTTTAACTATACCCCCAACCAGGACAAGGCCACCCCTTCCATGATGGGCAATGTTCACCAGGGGGTGATGCTGGACCAGCATCCCATTTTTTTGGGCGGGCAGGGGGGGATTGTGGGACCTTTGCGTATCGGATTCGGATGCCTGACAGGGGCCGGGTCCATTGTCCGCAAAGATGAGGAACGCCCGGACCGGCTGATTCTGGCTGCAGGAACAAAATCGGTTTCCCTGCCCAGGCGGTTTGGCCTGCATACCGGAGCCGTCAGGATATTTAATCACAATATCCGGTATATTGCGGCTCTGACAGCCCTGAACGCCTGGTATGTGCATGTGCGCCCCCTCTTTGCTGTGGACACCCTGTCCCGGGAACTGGTGCAGGGGCTCGGTAACACCCTGGCCGGGTGCATCAAAGAGCGCGTCCGGCAGCTTGAAAAATTTTGTGATACTTTAGGCTCTTCCCGGACCCACGGGCAGATTTCGGCCAACATGGAAACCGCCGGCAGACAGGTGGACCGGACACTGCGCACCACCATTCTTTCATCTATGGGGGAATCTTTTGTCACCCAGGCGGCAGCGCTGGCGGAAAAAAACAAAACAGATTATATTGCAGCTATCCAGGGCCTCAGCCCTGAACTCAAATCTCTGGGATCCGGATGGCTACTGGATATTGAAACAAATATGTCAGATCTTTTGCAGATCTGAACATTTCTCAAGGATATATTCCCATGACACGACTGTTTGGCACAGACGGTATCCGGGGCCGGGCCAATACCCATCCCATGACCTGTGAAACCGCACTCAAGGTGGGCAGGGCAGCTGCGGTGCTGGCCCAGGACCTGGGGCAAAACCAGGTGGTGATCGGCAAAGATACCAGAATTTCCGGGGATATGCTGGAGGCGGCCCTGGCAGCAGGTGCTGCATCAGCCGGTGTGGATGTCGGGTTGGCCGGGGTGATTCCCACCCCGGGCGTGGCGTTTCTTTTGTCCTGTCTGAACAGGGCCGGGGCCGGTATTGTTATTTCCGCATCCCATAACCCGTTTCATGACAACGGCATTAAAATATTTCAAAAAGGTGGTCTCAAGCTCACAGATGATCAGGAAGATGCCATTGAGTGCCATATCAGGGATTTTCAAAATGTTCCACGGGATAATGTGGGAAAAATATCAATTATTCCGGATAGTTTAAAAATGTATACCCGGTTTCTGCTGGGCAGGTTTCCTTTCAGGAAACTGTCACCCCGCATCAGGCTGGTGGTGGATGCATCCAATGGTGCGGCCAGTGAAATATGCCGTATGGTATTTCATGACCGGTTGTTTGATGCGACATTCATCCATGATCATCCAGACGGGTTCAACATCAATAAAGATTGCGGATCCCAGCATACCCTGGATCTCAAGGAACAGGTTCTGGCCCGGGGGGCGGATCTGGGCATTGCCTTTGACGGAGATGCAGACAGAATGATAGCAGTGGATGATAAAGGCGATGAAATCACCGGCGACCGAATCCTGGCCATCTGTGCCAGGCATTCCAAGGAAAAGAATCAGCTGAAAAACAATATGGTTGTAAGTACAATCATGAGCAACTTCGGCTTGACCAGGGCTCTGGAATCCCTGGGAATTGATCACATAAAAACCGGGGTGGGAGACCGGCAGGTGCTGGCAAAGATGGTACAATCCGGTGCGGTCATGGGGGGAGAGGACTCAGGTCACATGATTTTCCTGGAGGATCACACCACAGGTGACGGCATGTTGTCGGCACTGCGCCTGATAACGGTGATGGCTGAAACCGACCGGTCTTTGTCAGAACTGGCAGCAGTGATGAAGGTGTATCCCCAGGTACTCAAAAATGTGATGGTGGATGCATCCCGGCCCGATTTCATGCAGATTCCGGCCATCGCAACTGCGATTAAAGAGGTGGAAGCTGAACTGGCGGAAAAAGGGCGGGTTCTGGTGCGGTACTCAGGTACCCAGCCACTGCTCAGGGTGATGGTGGAAGGACCCAAAAAAGCGGTGACAGCCGCCTGCTGTGAAAAAATCTGCCATGCCATCCGGGAAAATATCTGAACCTTTTGCCGAACGGCACATACCCGAAAAGTGTAAAAAAAATCAGGGCACTGGAAAAGAACAGGGCCTGGCATGTTAATTGTGCCAGGCCCTGTTCTCTTTGCATGTGCAAAAGAGTATGTAAAACGATTAATCTCTGGCAACACCCAAAAGATGCAGCAGGTGGACGAACAGGCCCATAAAATCAAGGTACAGGCTCAGGGCACCCATTATGGCACCTTTGCGAACCATGGCGCCGGTGGCATTGTCCGGCAGGGTAACAGCCATGTTTTTGAGCTTCTGGGTGTCATAAGCGGTCAGACCGGTGAAGATCAGCACGGCAATCATGGAAATGATGGTCTGCATCATGGTGGAACCGATAAAAATGTTCACTACCATTGCGATGATCAGGCCGATCAGTCCCATCATCAGAAACTGGGCCATGCCGGTGAGATCTTTTTTGGTGACCATGCCATATACACTGGCAGCCCCGAATGTGGCAGCGCAGATAAAAAAGGTGGATACAATGGATGAGGCGGTGTAGATCAAAAAAATCGGCGTCAGCACAACCCCATAGGCCACGGTCAGTGCCACATAAAGACCTGTGGCAGTACTGGCAGAAATCTTCTGGATTCTGGCGGAAAGATACCCGCACAGGACAATGAGCCCGATGAAAAGAACAATGGGCATGACCGGGTTACCATGGAATGCCTGGAGCAGCACCGGGCTGCGGGAGACAAAAAAGGATGTGAACCCGGTCAGAACCAATCCGATTGTCATCCAGTTGTAAACGCTTCTGATAAAGGTGTTCACCTTTACCATGGTGCTGGTCTGTGCAAATGTGGGATTCATATTTTCCTCCAAATGTTTTTTTTAAGTTAAACTTTAATATTTTACAGGCAATATAACATGAAAGGGCGGGATTTCAAGATTATTATTTAATTATGTGTCGATTTTTCGGGGCATCCGGTCAAGTGTAAAAGAGGTATGAAAATCTTGGATTAAATTAAAAAGTTTACATAATATATATTATCAGACCCTAATCCCCGGTGTTGACTTTTCAGCCCAATTTATTCTATAAATGGAGTCTTTGATTTTGCAGGGACAAAACACACAATGCCGGACCACAGAACCACGCAAATATATTCGGTGTCACGCCTGACCCGAAAAATAAAAACCCTTCTTGAGGACCGGTTTCCCTTTGTCTGGATCAGTGGTGAGATCTCCAATTGTGCAGCACCGGCTTCGGGTCATTTTTATTTTTCCTTAAAAGACGATCAGGCTGTGATCAGCGGTGTCATGTTCAAAAACCAGAAGCGGAATCTGAAATTCACCCTTGAGAACGGGTTGAAAATCATGGGATTGGCACGGCTGTCTCTGTATGAACCCCGGGGCAATTACCAGCTGATTTTTGAACACATGGAACCTGAAGGTGCCGGATCCCTGCAAAAGGCATTTGAACAGCTTAAAAAAAAACTGGGTGATGAAGGATTGTTTGATGCGGCCCACAAACAACCGATTCCTTTTTTCCCCTGCAAAATATCGGTCATCACCTCAGGGACAGGCGCTGCGGTGCGAGATATCATCAATATTGCGGAGCGGCGGTTTCCCAACTGCCGGCTTGAGATCGTTCCGGTGTCGGTCCAGGGAGATACTGCCCAGGAGGAAATTGTATGTGCAATTGAGCTTGTGAATGAGCGCCGGCAGGCAGATGTGATCATTCTGGCCCGGGGCGGCGGTTCCATTGAGGACCTGGCAGCATTTAATTCAGAAAAGGTTGCCAGATCCATCTTTGCCTCTCATATACCGATAATCACCGGCATCGGCCATGAGACCGATTTTACCATTGCCGACTTTGCAGCGGATGTCAGGGCCCCTACCCCGTCTGCAGCTGCTGAACTGGCTGTGCCAGAAAAAAAACAGCTGGTCCGCCAGATCACCGACATGCAGGTTTCCCTGTCTGCAGCCATGATCCAGAAACTGACATATTTTCACCAGAAACTGGATGATCTGCACAGCCGGTTGAAAAGTCCGGTCCAGATCATGGCCAATTTCAAACAGACACTGGCTTCTCACTGCCTGCGGATGCAGCATGCCATGCATCACTGCATGGCCATCAAGGAAAACCGGGTCACAAAAGCAGCTGCAACACTGGCCGCCTTAAATCCCGCTTCGGTGTTAACCAGGGGATACAGCGTCACCCGGACCCTGCCGGACAAAAAAATTATTTTTGATGCAAAAATGGTGGCATACCAGGACCAGATAGAAACTATATTATCCCAAGGACGTATCCTGACAAGGGTGGAGAAGACAATTCATGGCAAAGATCACATTTGAAAAAGCCTTAAAACAGCTGGAAGAGATTGTAAGGGAAATGGAATCCGGGGACCTGCCCCTGGAACAGGCGTTAAAAAAATATGAAACCGGCATTGAAAAGGTCAAATACTGCATGGAAATCCTTGACAGCACGGAAAAAAAAATAACCCGGCTGACCCGGGATATAGACGGATCTGTTTCAGAGGCGCCTTTTTAAGCATGAATGCACCTTTTTTTGATTTAACCGCTTTTTTAAAAGAACACCGGGATATAGTGGACAGATGTCTGGAAAAGGTGTTGTCATCTTTTGATCCGGAACGGGAACTGGTCCGGGCAATGCGCCATTCCCTCATGGCCGGGGGGAAACGGTTGCGCCCTGTGCTGGCCCTTGCCTCTGCCCGGGCCTGTGGCAAAGATATCAAACTGGCATTGCCGGCTGCCTGTGCCCTGGAAATGATCCATACCTACTCTCTGATCCACGATGACCTGCCTGCCATGGATGATGATGACCTCAGGCGGGGCAAACCCACCTGCCATAAAAAATTTTGTGAATCCACCGCCATTCTGGCAGGTGATGCCCTGCTCACCCACGCGTTTTATATTCTGTCCCGGCCCCAAGATTTTTTTGACCTGGTGCCTGAATCTGATACCCTGCTGGAACTTACTGCGGTTATTGCCATGGCCGCGGGTATAAACGGCATGGTGGAAGGCCAGATGCTGGACATGCAGTCTGAAAACCATCAGGAGAATAAAAGGAATAAAGATTCTCTTTTGAGCCATCTTAAGCACATGCATGAATTGAAAACCGGGAAAATGATTGCGGCAAGCGTGGCAGCCGGTGCGGTGAGTGTCAACGCGCAAGTCACCCTTAAGACAGATCTGGCAGCCTATGCCGGCCATTTGGGGCTGGCGTTTCAAGTCATGGATGATATTTTGAATGTGGAAGGTGATCCAGAAAAAATGGGAAAAGCAGCCGGATCAGACCTGCGCAGAGATAAACTCACATTTCCGGCCATTTTGGGGCTGGACCGGTCCAAATCATTTGCACAACAATTAATTGATCAGGCACTTGGGGCCATTGACCGGTTTGACAGCCAGGCTGACCCCCTCCGGGCCATTGCCCGTTATGTGATTAACCGGGACCGTTAAAATAAATAAAGGTAACAAATACAGTGAATCTGCTGGAAAAAATCAACACACCTGAAGATTTTAAACACGTGTCCCGAACACAGCTGCCGGATCTGGCCCAACAGATCCGGGAACGCATCATCCAGGTAGTGTCTAAAAACGGGGGGCATCTTGCCTCCAGCCTGGGGGCGGTGGAACTGACCCTGGCAATCCATTACGTGTTTGATCTGCCCACAGACACATTGATCTGGGATGTGGGGCACCAGTCCTATGCCCATAAACTGATCACCGGCAGGAACCGCCAGTTTGACACCCTGCGCCAGTACAAAGGCATATCCGGGTTTTCAAAAATAAAAGAAAGCCCGTGTGACGGATTCACTGTGGGCCATTCATCAACGTCCATTTCCGCCGGACTGGGGATCTGCTGTGCAAAATACCTTGCCCGGGATGATTCCCATGTGATCGCGGTGATTGGGGACGGGTCCATGACCGCCGGCCTTGCCTATGAAGGGCTGAACCAGGCCGGAGACCTCAAACGCAAACTGATCGTGATCCTCAACGACAATGACATGTCCATCTCCCGCAATGTGGGGGCGTTGTCCTCCTACCTGAGCCGGACATTTTCCGCCAAATACCTTCAGACCATGCGAAATCAGTTTGGCGCATTTTTAAAATCTTTGCCCAGAATCGGGGAAGATATCTACCAGATCGCCAAACGGTCCGAGGAATCCTTTAAAACATTTGTCACCCCGGGGATGCTGTTTGAAGCGTTTAACTTTGATTATTTCGGCCCCATCAACGGCCATAAACTGGATCATCTCATAGACATATTGGACAATATCAAAAATGCGGCAGATTCTCCGGTATTGCTTCATGTGACCACGATCAAAGGCAAAGGGTATGCACCGGCTGAAAAAAACCCGGTGTATTTTCACGGGGTGGGATCATTTGCAGTGGATACCGGCAAAGCCAACGGAAAAGCCGGCAGGGTGCCCACCTATACCCAGGTGTTTGGCGAACAGATGGTCAAACTGGGAAAAACCCATCCTGAACTGGTAGCGGTGACGGCTGCCATGCCTGAAGGCACCGGACTGATGGCGTTCAGTGCGCAGTTTCCGGACCGGTTTTTTGATGTGGGCATTGCAGAGCAGCATGCGGTAACATTTTCTGCAGGCCTGGCTGCCAAAGGGATCCGGCCGGTGGTGACCATCTATTCCACCTTTCTCCAGCGGGCCTATGACCAGATTCTCCATGATGTGTGCATTGATTCCCACCCTGTGGTGTTCGCCCTGGACCGGGGCGGCATCGTGGGTGAAGACGGCCCTACCCACCATGGCCTGTTTGATTTTGCCTATCTGAGGACCATGCCCAACATGACAGTGATGGCGCCTGGGGATGAAAATGAACTGGCCCGGATGCTGGCAACAGCGGTGCAGCATGACGGCCCCATCGCCCTGCGCTATCCCAGGGGCAGGGCCGTCGGCGTTCCGGTGGCAGACCCGGTCACCCCCCTTAAGATCGGCAAAGCCAAAGTGATGTGTGACGGCGGTGATCTGCTGATCATTGCCATCGGCACAGGTGTTGCGGTGGCAATGAAAGCCAGGGATATGCTGGCATCTGAAGGGATCTTTGCCAGTGTCATCAATGCCCGGTTTGTCAAGCCCCTGGATAAGGAACTGCTTTTGACCAAAGCCGGGGAATTCAACCATATTATAACGGTTGAAGAACATGTGCTGGCCGGGGGATTTGGATCTGCGGTGCTTGAACTGTTCATGGACCACGGGCTGACCGGCCTGCAGGTCAAACGGGTCGGCATTGATGACCGTTTTGTGGAGCACGGGCCCCAGACCGATTTGAGAAAAGATTACCATATTGATGCTGATGCAGTGTCAGCTGCGGCCAGGAACCTGCATGCCAGCAGATAACAGATCCTTCCGGTGCCGGCTGGATCAGCTGCTGGTGGATAAGGGCCTGGTGGACTCAAGAACCCGGGCAAAGGCCATGATCATGGCCGGGAAAGTGCGGGTGGATGACCACCCCTGTGACAAACCCGGATCCCGGGTTGACCCCGGGGCACAGATTTTTGTAAAGACACCGGATCATCCCTATGTCAGCCGGGGCGGACTTAAGCTGGAAAAAGCTTTGACAAGTTTTTTTCTTGATGTCACAGATATGGTGTGTCTGGATATCGGGGCATCCACCGGCGGATTTACCGATTGCCTGCTCAGGTTCAAGGCAAAAAAAGTCTATGCCGTGGATGTGGGATACGGCCAGCTGGCCTGGTCCCTGCGCAATGACCCGCGGGTGATTGTCATCGAGCGAACCAATATCAGGCATATGGCCTGGGAAACCATCGGCCGGCAGGTGGATCTGGTGGTGGCGGATACCGCGTTTATTTCCCTGAAAACAGTGATACCGTCGGCTGAAAGGTTTATGGGGGATGGCACCCGGGTGATTGCCCTGATCAAACCACAATTTGAAGCAGGAAAACAATATGTCGGCAAGGGAGGTGTTGTAAGGGATCAGAAAATCAGAGAAAAGGTTGTGGCTGATATCTCGCAGTTTTTTTTAGATTGCGGATATGATGTGCAAGGTGTTGTCCCCTCCCCTGTTCTGGGCCCGAAAGGAAATACAGAATATCTGATTTCTTTGATTTTCAATCTGCATTGAAAAAAACACTGTTATTTTTATTTAAATTTTATTATTTAAATTAAGACTTTTTTATTAATCGTGTAAAGGAGCAGTAATGAGCGAAGACATCAAAACCATGAGAAATGTGGCTTTTGCAGGCCATGGAGGTGCGGGCAAGACAACTCTTGCTGAGGCTATGCTTTTTAAGGCAGGCGTGACCAGCCGCCTGGGCAGAGTGGAGGACGGCAATACCGTCATGGATTTCCAGCCTGAAGAGATCAAAAAACAGCAGAGCATCAACACCTCATTTATTAAGTATACCCATAATAAACATATTGTTACATTAATGGATACGCCTGGTGATCAGAACTTTTTTTCAGCTTCTAAAACCTGTTTTCCAGTGGCCGATGCCATGGCCTTTGTCATCGACGGTGTGGGAGGCCCTTCCGCCATGACAGAAGAAGCTGCTGCCTCTGCTCTGGAATACAACCTGCCAGGCATGGTCATTGTCAATAAACTGGACCGGGAACGATCTGATTTTGCCACCTGCGTGGATGCCTGCAACATCTCCCTTAAAAAGAAAATTATTCCTGTCTGCTATCCCATAGGCAGTGAATCCGGATTCAAGGGACTTGTGAACATCGTCACCAGCAAGGCATTTGAATATGATGCAGACGGCAAAGCCACCCAGGTGGATATCCCTGCGGAGATGGCTGATGAAATGGCAGTGGCCAAGGAAGAGTTTATTGAAAATATTGCAGAGCTCAATGACGATCTGCTGGAAAAATATCTGGAAGGAGAAGAGCTTTCAGAAGAGGAGATCAAAACCACCTTCAGAAAAGGCATATCCGAAGCACAGTTTTATCCGGCCATCTGTGCATCTGCCGTGAAAATGATCGGTATTGACACGGTGCTGGATTTTATCAACACCTATATGCCATCTCCTCTTGACAGAGGAGACTGGATCGCAAAAGACAGCGACGGCCAGGATGTGGTGGTGTCTCCGGATCCGGATGCCCAGTTCTGCGGATTTGTTTTCAATACCATTGTGGATCCCTATGCCGGCCGCCTGTCCCTGTTTCGGATCATATCCGGAACACTGGGCAGGGAAGGCAATTTTTTCAACGTGACCAAAGATACCAAGGAGCGGTATTCCCAGCTTCTTGAAATTGCCGGAAAAGAACAAAAAACCATCACCTCAGCCGGTCCAGGAGCCATTGTAGCTGTGGCCAAGCTTAAATCCACACTGACAGGTGATACCCTTACCGGGGGCAATCATATTCAGATCCCTGCCCCGGCCCCCATGCCGCCGGTGATCTCCTTTGCCATTTCCCCCAAATCAAAGAATGACGAGGACAAGATCCATGAGGCTTTGCGCAAAATTCTCCAGGAGGATACCGGACTGGAACTCAGGCGGGAAGATGAAACCAGACAGACCATTCTGTCCGGCCGGGGCCTGGTGCATATTGAGGTCACAGCTGATAAAATCCAGCGTAAATTCAACGTGGCAATGGAGATCAATATTCCCAAAGTGGCTTACAGGGAGACATTTAAGAAAAAAATCCGGGTCCAGGGCAAACACAAGAAACAATCAGGGGGCCATGGCCAGTTCGGCGACTGCTGGATTGTACTGGAACCTCTGCCCAGGGGAGCCGGGTTTGAATTTGTGGATAAAATCGTGGGCGGCGTGATTCCCAAAAACTATATCCCGGCGGTAGAAGCCGGTATCAGGGAAAGTTCCCAGCATGGTATCCTGGCAGGCTTCCCGTGTGTGGATTTTCGCACCACTCTGGATTTTGGCTCCTACCATTCTGTGGATTCCTCTGAAATGGCTTTTAAAACTGCCGGTTCCATCGCCTTTAAGGCTGCTGCCAAAGATGCCAAACCGGTGCTGCTGGAGCCTGTCATGAAGGTTTCGGTAAAAGTGCCTGATGCCAACACCGGTGATATCATGGGTGATCTCAACTCCAGGCGGGGACGGGTACTGGGCATGGATTCAGAAGATGACAAACAGATCATAAATGCCCTGGTACCCATGTCGGAAATGCTCAGGTATGCCCCGGATTTAAGTTCCATGACCGGGGGCCGGGGCATATTTACCATGGAATTTGCCCAGTATGACGAGGTACCGCCGGACCTGGCCCAGAAAATCATTGACCAGGTGAATGCCCAAAAAGAGGGCAACTAGAGCTGGCATAAAATTTTATTTTATATCTCCCTGAAACAAGGGGCATGACAGATCAGGGGGCAGGTTAGAGAACCGCCCCCTGATCTTTTTTTGTCCTGTCAGAAAAGATCAGGGTTCAACCGGCTATAGGGTGTCACCGGTCAGTCTTGTGTAGATCTCTTTGTAGGTCCGGGCGGTATTGTCAATGACCTCTTTGGGCAGTTCCGGACCCGGCGGGGTTTTATCCCACCCGGAGTTCACCAGCCAGTCTCTGACAGCCTGCTTGTCAAAACTTTTCTGGCCCCGTCCCGGGGCATAGTCATCCAGGGGCCAGAACCGGGAGGAATCCGGAGTGAGCACCTCATCGATAAGAATGATCTCACCATCGCGCACACCGAATTCAAACTTTGTGTCTGCAATGATGATCCCTTTTTCCAGGGCCAGCGCCGCCCCTCTATTATAGATTTCAAGACTCAGGTCCCGGATTTTTTCAGCGGTTTTTCTGCCCAGGATATCAATGGTCTGTTCAAAGGAGATATTGATATCATGGTCCCCTACTTCAGCCTTGGTGGATGGGGTATACAACGGGGCAGCCAGTTTGTCGGATTCTTTGAGTCCTTCAGGCAGCCGGATGCCGCACACCTGGCCGTTTTTTTTGTATGAACTCCACCCGGACCCGGAAATATATCCCCTGACAATGCATTCCACAGCCAGAGGTTCAGCCTTTTTAACCAGCATGCTGCGTTTGTCCAGGGCCTCTTTATGGGGCAGGCACTGCTCAGGATAGGCGGTTACATCAGTGGTGACCAGATGGTTGCCCACAATGTTTGCCATTTTTTCAAACCAGAACACACTGATCTGGTTGAGTACCTTGCCCTTGTCCGGAATGGGATCCGGCAGCACCACATCAAACGCGGACAGCCGGTCAGTGGTGACCAGCAGCAGCGTGTTTCCAAAATCAAAAATATCCCTGACCTTGCCCTGGCGTTTCAATGGCAGGTCTTTAAAAAGTGTTTCTGGGATGGCTGTCATGGCTGTATCTCCTAAGGTTTTTTAAAATCAAGGGTTGAATTTATAGTGAAATGCTTTTATACCATGGATCATTTTTTTTTTCCAGCCGGATGGATCTTAAAAAAAATTCACCAGAATTGCCGGTACTGAGCGCTTGACGAATGCAGGTGATCATATTATTGTGAACATAATATAAAAAAAATTATTGTTACAAAAGGATCTTTATGAGAACGCATTGTTTGATACTGTTTTTCTGCCTGGCCATTGCCATGTGTCCGGCCGTGTTTGCAGATGACGGTGCCCGCTATACCCTCAATGAACTGTGCCGGGCCGCCAATGAAACTGCTCAGGAGATCCGGATAGCTGAAGATGATGTGGCAATTGCCAGACAGGAAAAACAGCGGGCCAGGTCGGTTCTGGTTCCCCGGGCCACCACCTTTGCCAGCCATTCCAATTACAAAAATGCGGACATGTTTTCACCTGATACAACATCCATGGGAGTTAAACTGACCCAGTCTTTCACCCTTAACGGTAGAGAACTGATCGCCTATGATGTGGCAAAAAAAGGCATAGAGACCAATGCATATACCCTGGAAGCCGTTCGATCAGATTATCTGCTCCAGGTGGTCCTGGCCTATTTCCAGACTCTGGAGGCCAAACGGCTGCAAGAGATCGCCCAG
>JAIPDY010000028.1 GCA_021737445.1 Desulfotignum sp. | reverse complement strand
CTTGACAGATCCTTCCTGGAGCCCGGAAATGAGGCCTAAAAGCAGGGCCATGGGCATGACGATGACAAAAGCGGTGCCTACCAGGACCACGGAGTTGCGCAATCGTGTCCACAGGCTTTTGTTCACGGGCCGGCCGGTGCGAAAGGAGATCCCGGGATCACCCCTGACAAATCCTTTTTTCAACGGAATATAGTCTTTGGGACCGCCGGAACTTTCCATCCAGCCTTTGCCCATGACAAATACAAACATGGTTTCGGTTTCACCCTTGACCCACCGGACAGCATGGTTCTGGTTGCCAATCCCCCAGAATTGCTGTTTTCCGTCTTCAATGGCCTCCCAGCGGCCGTTGTCTACATATTCCGTTTTTTCACCGTCCTCAGTGATCACAATGGCCACCAGATCATCTCCGTCCACTTTCCAGCGGATCAAAGCCCCGTCTTTTCTGACGGCCCACCACTCCTCAAAATTTTCTTCAGTGGTGATTCTTTTCAACGGCATGTTGATTTTTTTTTCAGCGATCCAGTCATTGCCGGCGATCCAGTGCAGATACCGCACATACAAGGGCTGATCCAGGCCGTTCTGCCGGATAAAGGCAGCTTCCTGTTCCGGGGTGATAAAGGCGCCCAGCACATTTTTGGCAATGTTGCCGGGGGATGATTCTGCAATGACAAAAACCGCCACAGACACCAGGATCATGGTCAGCAGCAAAAGGAAAAAACGTCGGAGAATAAAGACAATCATAAAATTCCCTGTTCCCTTGTTTAAGGGGCCCGCACGCTGAATTTTTCAGGTGCGGACCGCACAGGTTTATTTACGCGAAGGACACATCATTGAACAGCATGTAGCCATTGGGATGCCCTTCCAAGCCCTTTACATTGCTTCTGGATACCATCCAGACAGCCCGCCAGTAGCCAATGGCAATAGAACCCCTGTCATACTGGATTTTTTGCAGTTTGCAGAACAGTTTTCTGCGCTTCTCCACATCCAGGGTGCCGTTGGCTTTTTCCAGAATCTTGGAGAACTCCTCATCCACCCAACGGGTTTCATTCCAGGCCACAGGTTTGCCGTCTGTGTCAGCCTTGTACGCCAGGTTCAGGACCATGGTACCCAAAGGACGGTGGGTCCAGGGGGTGATACCGAAGTCCACTTCCGTCCATTTTTCCCAATACTGGCTGTTGGGCATGGTCTGCAGGTTGATCTTGAATCCGCCGGCAATGGCGTCCTGTTTGAGGACTTCAGCATACCGTACCACATCCGGCCAACCGGAACCAACCGCCAGGTTGACTTCCAGGCCGTTGGGATACCCGGCCTCTGCCAGCAGTTTTTTGGCTCCTGCAGGATCATAGGGCGGGATGGGCATTTCGCAGTATTCAGGATGCAGCTGGTAGACGTGAAAATCCTGTCCTTCCAGACCCTGGCCCATGTATGCCAGTGCCAGAATTTTTTCATGGTTGTGGCATTTTCTCATGGCCAGACGGACTTTTTCATTGTCCCATGGTTTGAGATCCACCCGCATGCGCAGTACCCGGGCAGAGGCAGTGGGAGCCGCCAGAATGTTGATTTCAGGATCATCCTTGAGGGCCCGGAAAATGTCGGTGCCGCCGATGTCGGACAGGTCGATGAAATCGATGTCCTTGCTCTTGATGGCAGAGATCATGGGGGCGGTTTCAGTGCCCATGTCAAGGAAATGCATTGCATCCAGGTACGGCAGGGGTTTGCCGTCAGCACCTTTCTGCCAGTAGTCGGTACGGGCCTTGACAATCGCCAGTTCGCCTTCCCGGTAAGTTTCCAGGGTATAGGGGCCGGTGCCGTGGGGGGCTTTGAGGAAATCGCCTTCAAAAGTTTTGTGGTTGAGGACCTGTGCCGGATACTGGAACAGGTGTTCTGGAACAGCGATTTCCGGCACCGACAGGTGCAGTTTGACCTGGTAGTCACTGGTTTTCTCAATATCGTTGGCACTTACATATCCGCCCACAATGCCTTTCATGGAGGAGCCCACGCTCTCATCCAGCCACTGGTTGATGGTGAAGATTACATCATCTGCGGTAAAGGTGTCGCCGTTGTTGAATGTGACCCCTTTTCTTACGTTCAGTGTCCAGGTTTTCAGGTCATCGCTGGCTTCCCAGTTTTCCAGCAGATAGGGATGGGTGATGTTTTTGCCGTCGGTCAGGGTCAGGTATTCTGCCACCTGGCGGGTGACGTTGGATGCGGCAATCCAGGAATAGGTGGCGGGATGGGCGATTTTCTGGAGTGCTGTGGCAACCTTCAGGGTGCCGCCGCGTTTCACATTGCCGGCAAACGCTCTGCTGGTCCAGGAAAGTCCTGCCATCTGGGTGGCGGTGAAAGCGGATACCCCCAACAGGGTGGAATACCGCAAAAATTCTCTTCTGGAAAGTTTACCTTTTTCCATGTCACTTTTCATGTCATGTACTGCCGGATGAATTCTTTTTTCCATGCTTGCCTCCTTTTTTTGTCTTGAATGATACCTTAAATTTTCATACAAACCAGTGGCCTGTGACGTCTGTATGGTTATTACATGCCCTCCTGCTTAATGCAAATTTTTTTACTTGTTTTTTTTAAAAAAATGAGGTTTATCCTTTTTCCAGTTTTGCCAGAATCTCTTTTTCTCCTTTGGCCTTGAGCCGTTCCAGTTCAGCTGTCACCTTGTCGCTCAAAGGATCCGGCTTATGGGTCTCCATGATGGACCGGATCTCTTCTTTGACCTTCTGGTCCATGGTTGGCCGGCCCCCGGTTTTCCAGGCATCGATGGTCTGGCGGTTGAGCAGTTTTGATACCGACAGTTCCTGTTTGAAATGGTCCAGGGTGTGTTTCTGGGTGATAAAGTGCCCGCCTGGGCCCACATCCTCTAAGATCTGCCTGGCCAGGGTTTCTTTTGTCACGGTGATCCCTTCCACAAACCTTTTGGTCATGCCCACAATTTCATTTCCCATCACCAGCTGTTCCAGGGAACAGGCCATGCCCGAGGCCATGTACCCCACATCATGGATAAGGTTCAACCCGGACAGTCCCTGGGCAAGGATGGAAAAGGTGCCTTCCAGGCCGGCCTGGGCATCCAGGATCTTGGAGTCTGTTGCACCGGCCAGGCCCCAGGTGGGCAGGTCAAATGATTTGGCTATTTCCGCCTGGGCTGCGATCCCCAGGCTGTTTTCCGGCGCCCCCATGGTCATGAGCGCTGTTTTCATGTCCAGTATCCCTACATTGCCGCTCATGGCCACCGGACATCCGGTTTTGCGCAGCTGGGCAATGGTGATGTGAACCAGGGCTTCGGCCGTGATCTGCACCAGCATGCCGGCCAGGGTGACCGGGCCTGTGGCACCGGCAGACACGGTGGAGCCGGGCAGCTGGGGCATGAACCGGTCTGCGGCGATCAGGATCCGGTCCACCACGTCATCGGGGAAAAACAAGGGGGCTATGGCTTCCGGATAGAGTATGAGAAAAGGTTTTTCCCGCAGTTTGTCCTGCCCCCCGGCGATCACTGCGGCCATTTCATACACATACTCACATCCCAAAGGCGAGTACCCGATAAAGGCGGCCGGCTTTGTGGTGTTGGCAAACATGGCCGGAATTTCATGGACTTCTGCAGCTGCGCCCGGCACATCCTGGGATGATCCCATGGGCATGACAAAATCGATGTGGGCACAGGCATCCGCCACTTTGGCGCCCAGGGCGATGTCCTTTATGCTGGTGGGCCGGATATCTCCGGTAAAAGGGTCCCGGTGGTTGGGGCTGGCAGTGGAGGTGCCGTAGTGACTTTTTTCCCCTTCCACCTCCAGTGCCCGCCTGCCGTTTCTGTCATAAATGGTCCAGCCTTTGGGTGCAGTGGCCACACACCCCTGAACAATATATTTGGGGATCTTTATGCGATCATCTTTTATCCATGCCCCTGCCTGGACCATCATTTTGTGAACCTGCCTGTGCCGGCATTTAAACCCCACTTTTTCTATAATATCAAAAGCGGCCTGTTTGATTTCCCAGATCTGGTCGTCTGTTAAAATCCGCATACTCACAGAGCGGCTTCTGGTGCTGGATGATTGAATCACGTATTTTCCTTTCAAAAATTATGGTATGTGAATTTTCATTTTACTGTCACTGTTTTTCGGTTCCGGGGTATCCCGTTTGTATCCCAGCCCATGGCCTGGTAAAATTCCGCCAGCATACCGGCCAATGCTTTTCTGGTAAGCCCATCCGGGGTATCATTGCCGGAAAAAAACCTGTCCGGCAGCTGGTCTAAAAAGGGCAGGTCGGAATGGCGCAGGTTGAAAAGTCTTTCCATGGCTGCAATTTGTTCTCCAATACCTGTCAGGCCGTCTCGGGTAAAACCTGTTTCCGCCAGTGCGTTTACAAGAGAAATTTCCGGTTCCAGGTTGAATGATTTAAGCAGAGACAGTACCGGCACCTTGCACAGTCCGAGGCAATCCACCAGGATGTTGGTGACCACGGCTTTTTTTATCAGCAGGCCCTTGGCCCTTGTGGAATGGATATCCACGGCATCGGCCGTGCCGAATTCTTTGACCGCCTGCTCTTTGGACCAGCTGTATTCCAGGGAGGCATACACATTGTTGTAATCGCCGCCCCGGCTGGATACCGCATATCCCAGGGCCGTTCCCATGATGGCATTGGGATGGTAGGCTGTCAGTTCCAGACCATTGACATGGGCAGCACAGGCGGCTGCCCCTGCTCCGATCTTTTGCGCCGCATGCCTGACCCCCCGGGCCAGTATCCTGCCCAGACCGGTACCGGCTGCAATCTGATGCACCAGGGTTTCCATGGTATCGGCATTGCCCCAGGACAGATCCAGGCCCTTTTTTAGGTTTTCAGGCATCAACCCTTTTTCTGCCAGATCCATGGCAAAGGCAATCACCGATGCCGTGGAGGTGGTATCCAGTCCCAGCCGGCCACACAGGTTGTCCAGCCGGACAATGGCTGCCAGGTCGGTGAGCCCGCATTTGGGGCCGAAGTTGATGACCGGTTCAAATTCAGGCCGGGTGGCCACTTCACCGGGTTTTGCCGGATCCATCACAAGATCTGCCTTGCACTGGACCGGGCACTTGAAACAGCCTGATGTTTTGACAATTTTTTTTGCCAGTTTCCGGCCGTCAATGGGGCTGACATCGGTCACGCCGATCTCATTGTAATTTTTTGCCCCCATGATCCCAAAGTCATTGATCCACTGGATATATCCGGCTCCGCCATATCTGGAAAAAAAGGCAAATTCCGATGCATCCCGCACCAGGGCGGCATAGGTTTTCACCGCATTTTTCTTTTGGCGGGTGTCTGCCGGCAGGTGTTTAAGGCTGCCTTTGGCAATAACAATGGCTTTAAGGTGTTTGGCACCCATGACAGCCCCCATGCCGGTACGGCCGGCGGCATGATCTTTTTCCGTCATGACGGCGGCAAATCGGACCTGGTTTTCTCCCCCCGGCCCAATGGCCAGGATGCGGATTTTTTCATGGACATGGATCTGTTTGAGCCGGTCCTGGACCGCAAAGGCATCCAGCCCCCACAGATCCCTGGCAGGCAAAAGCCGGGCACCTGTATCATTGATATACAGATAAACCGGTTCGGTGGATGCACCGGTAATAATAATGGAAGCCAGGTTGCAGGACCGGAGCCAGGCCCCGGTATATCCGCCGATATTGGAACTGCCCAGAATTCCGGTCAATGGGGACAGGGCGTTCACATGGAGCCGGGCGCTGCACGGGGCAGCGGAGCCTGTGAGAAAACCTGCGGAAAAAAGCAGCTGGTTTTCGGGTCCCAGTGGATCAATGCCGGGTTTCAGGTGATGGTACAGGTACCAGACATTGAACCCCCTGCCCCCTAAAAATGGCAGGGCAGGATCAGGACAGGCCTGAAACCGGCAATCCCCCTTGGTCAGGTCTGCCATCAGAAGCCGCCCGAACCGGTCTGAAGTGATCATTGGTTGCTCAGTCTGGTTTTTTTGAAAGGATGGGTTCATTTTTCCGGCCTGTCTCAAAGGGTGCACTGTTCATAGGATAAATATTTACCATGTTATGGTTTTGGGATCAAACATTTATCAGGGTTTTTCCTTGTATCTGAAAAATATTCATCATAATATGATTTCATTTGAGATATTAAAGATTTAAGTGCCAATACAATACCAGGAGAGATGCATGAACCGTGACAAAGCCATTCAGGATCTGGAGGCCTTTGAGGGCTACTGGGATATGATTGTCATCGGCGGCGGGGCCACAGGCCTGGGGGTGGGTGTGGATGCCGCCTCCCGGGGATATAAGGCCCTTGTTTTAGAACAGCACGATTTTGCCAAGGGAACCTCCAGCCGTTCCACCAAACTGGTCCACGGCGGGGTCAGGTACCTGCGCCAGGGCAATATCTCCCTGGTTCTCGAGGCCCTCCATGAGCGGGGCCTTCTCATTCGCAACGCTCCGCATCTGGTCAGTAACCAGGCGTTTATCGTTCCCAATTATGAGTGGTGGGATGGACCGTTTTACGGGGCCGGCATGAAAGTGTATGACATGCTGGCCGGAAAACTGGGACTGAGTCCTTCCAGACATCTGTCCAAAAAAGAAACCCTGGAACAGATCCCCACGCTGGAACCACAAAAGCTGCGGGGCGGAGTGGTCTATTATGATGGCCAGTTTGATGATGCCCGCCTGGCGGTGAACCTGGCCCAGACCATGGTGGATCAAGGCGGTACCCCGGTCAACTACATGAAAGTCAACAGGTTTTCAAGGGCCGGAGAAATGATCGACGGGGTTTTTGCCACGGACATGGAAACCGGCAAATCCCATGAGATCCATGCCAGGGTGGTGGTGAACGCCACCGGGGTTTTCACAGACGAGATCCTTCAGATGGAAAATCCTGAGGCAAAACCGATCATTGCGGCCAGCCAAGGGGTTCACCTGGTGCTGGACAAGGAGTTTTTACCCGGGGAATCTGCCATCATGGTTCCCCAGACGGCCGACGGCCGGGTGCTGTTTGTGGTGCCCTGGCATGATAAAGCGGTGGTGGGTACAACAGATACCCCGATGTCAGATATCAGCCTGGAACCATGTCCCTTAAAGGAGGAGATCGACTTTATCCTGGAACATGCCGCCATTTACCTGTCCAAAGATCCTGAACCAAAGGATGTCAAGAGTGTGTTCGCCGGGCTGCGGCCACTGGTCAACACCGGCAGTGGCGATAATACCGCAGCCATTTCCCGGGACCATTATCTGGTGGTTTCCGAATCAGGCCTGGTGACCATCACCGGCGGCAAGTGGACCACTTACCGGAAAATGGCCGAAGACACCGTGAACCAGGCCATGCTGGTGGCCGGGCTTGACGAGCGGGAATGTGTGACCCGGAAACTGCGGATCCACGGGTGGCTCAAACATTTTGATAAAACCGACCCCCTTCATTATTATGGTTCGGATGCGATCCATCTTAAAAAGATGATCCGAACGGATCCCGGCCTGGGAGAAAAACTGCATCAAAACCTTTCTTACATCAGGGCAGAGGTGATCTGGGCCGTGCAAAAAGAGATGGCCCGGACCGTGGAGGATTTTCTGGCCCGCCGCAGCCGGGCCCTGGTGCTGGACGCCCGGGCTGCCATGGACATGGCCCCGGAAGTGGCAAGTCTGATGGCCCGCGCTTCTGGATATGATCAAACGTGGCAGAAACAGCAGGTATCTGCGTTTGCAGACCTTGCAGGGCGATACCTGGTGGGCGGCTACGGCAACTTGGCCTGTCGAAATGGTGATCCTGCCCTTACAGGGCCTCCAGCATGACCTGGGCAAAATGGGGCAGGACAAAGGCGGCTTCATGGACCCTGGGAGTATAATATTTCAACCGGCTCTGGAGTTCTGCAGGTATCTCTCTGGCTGGGCGTGTCAGTTCCGGTCCCAAAGATCCCAGGCAGACACCGATGTTGCCCCCGGGGTATGTGGGCACAATGAAGCATGCATAGGCTTGCTGTTTGAACAGGTCCCGGGTGATTTTTGCCAGGTTGGTGACACAATCCTGGTGAAGAAAAATGGATTCACCCTGGGTGGCGATAATACCTCCGGGCTTGAGTGCGTTTTTCAGGCTTTCGTAAAACGGTTTTTTGAACAGCACCTCTCCAGGTCCTATGGGATCGGAAGAATCAACGATGATCACGTCATACCGGCCGGTTTTTTCCCGGACAAAGGCGGCCCCGTCCCTGATGAAGACATTGACCCTGGGATCGTCAAATCCGCAGGCAAGATCCGGCAGAAACTGTTTGGACACAGTGATCACCATTTCATCGATTTCACAGAAATCCATGGTTTTGACACAGGCGTGGCGGCCCGCCTCCCGCAAAATGCCGCCGTCCCCGCCGCCGATCACCAGCACGGTTTCAGGCCGGGGATGGGCGAACAGCGGAATATGGGCCAGCATCTCCTGATAGCTGAATTCATCGGATTCCGTCAATTGAATGATGCCGTCCAACGCCAGCATTTTCCCGTGATTTTTTGTCTCAAACACCTGGATATGCTGGAACAGGCTTTTTTCATCATACAGGATGTTTTCGATTTCAAGAGACAGGGCCATTCCGGGCCACATGTTACAGATTTCAAAAAACCAGCCGTCTTTGACATGGATGCTGTTTTTCATTTTCAATTCCTTGTTTTGGTGCGCTTGTATCCCTGAGCCACCCTGGAGCAAGATGGTGATCTTAAGATTCCAGGGCGGCAAGGTGTCTTAAATTACTGACGTAAAGCGATCTGCATTTTGTAATGGCGGCCCTTGAAAAAGGCGATGGCAAATTCCGCCACTTCCCGGGGGTCATAGAATTTGCAGCTGAAGACATCCAGGTATACTGTATTGTCGGCATTGGCAAAATGAGCGGAAATCAGGGAGGTTTCAATCAGCTGGGTCATGCTGAACCCTTCCACCCGCTCATCTTCTCCAAAATGGACCACCTGGCAGTCGCCGAACCTTTTCATGTCGATTTTATCACACAGTTCATGCACGAACCGTTTTATTTTGCCGGCATCCCGGATGATGTCCGGATCACTGTCATAAAGATCAATGGAAGACAGAACACCCCAAGGGTTTTTGTGTTCATATTCCTTTTTCCAGGAAATGGGATGGGAATTTGAATTCTTCAGGGCCTGTCCAATTTTCTGCTGCGCAATGGGCCTGGAGATAATTCCCCGGTTCTGATCCGAAGAGATCACCACATTTTCAGATTCAAACGAACTTTTCATGGACTCAATGGCCGCTTCCAGATTGATATTGTCACCACAGGTAAAGATGTCCACGGCAGCATAGTCATGTTCCGGCCAGGCGTGGATGGTGAAATGGGATTCAGCGATCACCACCACCCCGCTGACCCCCTGGGGTTCAAATTGATGGAACGATGAGCTGATGATGGTGGCACCGCTGTCTTTTGCCGCTTTGAGCAGGGCGTTTTCGACGCGGTCCACATCCAGAAATGCGGCTGCGCCGCATTCATAGTATTCAATGGTAACCTGCCTTCCCAGGGCAAAAAAGCCATTGTCCTGGATATCACCGGTGAATTTGAGGTTTTTGTTAAGCATGGGTGTTGTCTCCAAAAATGTTAATCCGCATCCGGGGCATGCTGTCTGACACAGGGGATGCCCGTAATTGATCATAAAAAAATTATGGTCTGATCCGGGGCGGGCAAAGCCGTAGCCCCCCAGTTCAGTTCAACTGGTCTCTTTAATACAAAGGTTGCCGGGAAAATATGTAATGATGCAAAGGAGGGATGGTGACACATGTGTTGGAAACAGAACGTTTCGAAACAAAAGACAAGGTGTGTTTTATCCCCCCGGCATCAGCTGCAATTCCCGCGACTGTGGAACAGGCAGCATATCCCGGTCTGTTTTTTGAATATATAAATCTCCGAGTAGCCATTTAATTTTAAATTTTAAATGCATAAAACCTTCAAGTTTGGGTTATTGTCTGCGCGCCATAAATTTTAGTATGGTAAACGCTTTTCCGATAAAAAACAAACCCTTTTACAGCAATTTTTTCAAATTGAAAAGCATTATTGTGTGTATAATAAAAAAATATTTGATTTCCTCTTGCACTCTGATATATAGGGCGGACAGGCCGGGCTGACAGAGGGCTATGCCCGGCCGGACACCCCTTCAGGACAGGAGAGTTTTTAAAAAAAAATGGCGTTTCAACGACAGCAGCTGAGCAAAAGAGTGATCAAAGATCTGCAAAAAAGGTCCACATCCGGGGTGCTTTTCTACATGCTGGTTCCGCCTATCCTGTTTTTCACAGACGGGTATATCAACGAGCATCTGGAAATCAGCCTGACGTTTTTGGGTATTTTCACTTTTATCTGCCTGTTCCGTCTGGTTTATGTCCATGTATCAAAAAAAGCGCCGGACAGACAGACATCCCTGCACAAGGCCGTCTTCATTGTCAGTATTCTGTTGACCGCCCTGGCATGGGGCCTGGGGGCCGCCTTTTTTTTGCTGTACAGTGACGATCGGACCATCCATCTGCTGATGCTCATTTGTACGGTGGGATTCTGTGCCGGCGGGGTGATGTCATTTATGCCGGTGTTTTATCTGGCCACTGCCTATAATTTTCTGATGATGACACCCGCAATTGCAGCCGTGTTCATCAAGGGGGATATGCCGTCTCTGGGAATTGCCATGATGCTGTATCCCATATATCTGGTCCTGATCTCCCTGCGGGGCAACAATGAATACTGGACCGCACTTGAAAATGAGCACCTGCTGGAAGAAAAAACCCGGGAATTGAAAAAAGTCAGCCGCACCGATGTTTTAACCGGTCTTTATAACCGCCGGTATTTTGATGAACTGTTTGAACTGGAATGGGGGCTGTCCAGCCGGCGGAAAACCCCGCTGACACTGATGATATGTGATATAGATCATTTCAAGAAAGTCAATGACACTTACGGGCACCAGGCCGGGGATGAATACTTGAAGCTGATCAGCCGCCTTCTGGGGTCTGTGTTCCAGCGGGACACCGATCTGGTGGCCCGGTATGGAGGAGAAGAGTTTGTCATTTTTTTGTCGGACAGGGATGCGGATCAGGCACTGCCTCTGGCAGAGCTGTTCAGAAAACAGGTCGAAAAAGCGGTTCTGGAATATAAGGGAGAAAAGATTCAGACCACCATCAGTCTGGGTGTGACATCATGTGTTCCCGGCCCAGACCTGAATCCCGACCGGCTCATCACGTTGGCGGACGATGCATTATACCGTGCCAAGGATGCTGGACGTAACCGGGTGGTTGTGGATACCCATTAAGTTGCAGGCGATCCGGGCGGCTCTGTTTTTTCCAGTTTGACATGCTGCCGGAAAAAACTGCGGAATTCATCCTTTCTGTGACTGACATAGAGAATGGTGGCCAGGTGGGCCGATGCCACCGTTTCCAGAAAATTCAGCACCGCACACCGGCTCGGGGCATCCAGCCCCTGGGTGGGTTCATCCAGCACCAGCAGGGGAGGATTTTTGATCAGTGCCCGGGCGATCAGCACCAGGCGCTGGTCTGCATAGCTCAATTCCCTGAAAGAAACTGTTTCCTGTTTTTCCATGCCCAGCCGGGCCAGCCATGCCCGGCCCAGATCTTTTTCAGCCTCGGTAACTGGCCGGTACAGGCCGATGGAGTCAAAAAGGCCTGACACAATGCAGTCCAGGGCACTGCCGGGTACCCGGAAGTTTCTGTGCAGGTCTGAACTGACAATGCCCATCCGGCGTTTGATATCCCAGACCGATTCGCCCGTGCCCCGCCGGATGTTAAAAAGGGTCAGATTATTGGTGTAGCAGGCAGGGTGATCTCCGGTGATCACCTGGAGCAGGGTGGATTTGCCGCTGCCGTTGGGGCCGGTGATCAGGGTGTGTTCTCCCGGTGCCACCACCAGATTCAGGTCCTTGAAAACCAGGTTTCCGCCATATCCGGCATGGCCCTGGACCAGGCGGATCATCTCTTTTGCTGCCGGAAATTTCCCCGGTTTTTTGCGCAGATCTGAAACCGCGCCTGTTGTTTGTGCCATGTCGGGCAGGGCGGCCAGAAAATCGGGCATATGTGTTTCATCCATGCATTGGACAGACACTCTGGACGCCGGCCCCTGGCGGACCAGGCGACCGTCGGCCATAATGCCGATGTGGGTGGTCCATGCCGGTATATCCTCAGGATTGCAGACAAACAACATCACCTGGGTACCGCGTGAAAACAGTTGATAAAGGGCGTGGTCCAGTTCCCGGCACCCGGCGGCATCCAGTCCGTCGAACGGGGCCTGGATCACCAGGCAGAAGACCCGTTTTGTGATCTGGGCCAGGATCATCAGTTTTCTGACCTGGCCTGTGGAAAGCTGGCGAAATCCTTTGTCCAGGCAGTCAAACATGTCCATGGCCCGGATCAGCCCCTCATGACGGTCCGGATTGTGCAGAAACTTTCTGGCCGGTGTGCCCGGGTCCAGCCGGTCCAGATAATCGGTCTGATCTTTTTTAAGTTCCGATTCATACACTGCCTGCTGGTTTTTGAAACAAACCACTCCCAGCTGATCCGGCAGTATCAGCTCAACCGCGGTGCAGTCAATGGCTCTGCCTGAAACCAGGTCAAAAAAATCGTCAATACCGGACCGGTTGGCCCCCACAATGGTCCAGGCCTGGCCGGGCAGTGCCTGGAACTGTTCGATAAACAGATGGTTGGTTCGGGCATGGATAATTTTCATGGGGGTATTGAAGCAGCAAGCGCATCAGATGGCAAGACAAAATTTCGGATTATATGCAAGGATGTCGCCCTTGGTGGGACCATCCCGAAAGATTCCCAATTTTCCGGGAATATGATATGGTTTAAAGATGAAACGAGTTTACGTAGATCTGGATGATGTGATCTCCAGAACAACCGATACGTACAGTGCTGTTATAGAAGAGGAGTTCGGCAGACAGGTCCGGTTCGAGGATCTGACCTGCTTTGACCTGAAGGTTTCTTTCAAGTTGACGGACAGGGAATACCGGCATTTTTTCGACCGGATTCACCAACCCGACATTTTGATGGGCTTTGACCCGGTGCCCGGTGCCGGGGAGATGCTGGCCCGCTGGATCGATGCCGGTCACCGGGTGGACATTGTCACGGGCCGGCCCCCTTCGGCCCGGGACGCGTCTCTGGCTTGGCTGGACCGGCAGAAAATTTTCTTTAGCGAATTTATCATGGTGGATAAATACAACCGGAGCGGTGATGATCACCCCGGCGTGATCTCCAGGACCCAGCTGATGGCCTGTCAGTATGATCTGGCCGTGGAAGATTCCCTGGACACCGCCTTGTTCCTGGCAGAATACATGGATGTGCCGGTCCTGCTGTACGACCGCCCATGGAACGTGCGGCCGGTGCCGCACCCGAACATCATCCGGGTTGCCTCATGGCAGGACATAGCTGCATTGTCCTGCTGCACCTGACCCGCCATTTTTATTATTTGGAGACGGCAGAAGGAATCAACGGATACCTCATTGAAGTGCATTTACCAAACCATGTGACCAAACCAAAGATTCAGGCCAGCCGTGCTTTTGCTCCACATACAGGACAGTAAAATTTTACAAAAAATCGCGTTTAGCCAATTGTGGCAAAACGCGTAAATAGCCCCAAAAAAAGAGTTGACCAGGCAGGTGATGGATGAAGCCTTGGCAGCAAAACTGTTGCTGTCATCACGATCCATCGGCTGATCAGGCAGATGCCTGGGTCATCCACTCTTTGATCCTTTTCCGGTCCTTTTCGGTCATGGCAGTGATGTGCAGCCGGGCATGATGACTGTCCCGGACAGGTTCGGAGTGGATGCACTTGGCATAGATATCGTCAAAACAGTGGGCTTCCAGGCAGAAATCAAAATTGAGTTTCACATCGGTCAGCAGTTCAATGGCGGTGGTGGTCCGAATGAGAACACAGGTTTCATCTAGGGCAAGGGTAATGCCTGATATGGGGATAAGATCCAGTTTTTTGTCTTGAATGATCCAGCAGTGAAAAGGAATCTGGATCTCCAGCAGCGGACCCGGCGCAGCGGTCACATCCAGACAGATGTTTTTACCTTCCATGTCAATGGCAAAGACCGGATAAAAAACCAGGGGTTTTTTCATGCCCTTCATCATCACGGTTTTGGGTGAGTCTGTCTGAATCTGGTGCTGAGCGGATCTGTATGTGGATTCTCCGATGAGCACCTGTCCGCCGATGCTGTTGGATTCGATCCGGGCGGCACGGTTGACCGTTTCCCCCACAATACCATATTTCATTCTCAGATCCGATCCGATATTGCCCACAATCACACTGCCGGTGTTGATGCCGATGCCCATCTCCAAGGCGGGATACCCCTCATCCATGAGTTCTTTGTTAAGGTTTGCCAGGCGGTTCTGCATCTTAATGGCGCAGGCGACAGCCCGCTGCGGATCGTTTTCATGGGGTTCCGGTGCACCGAATACTGCCAGGATCGCATCACCGATGATTTCATCAATAATTCCGTCATAGGCAAGGATAATGGCGGACATCTGCTTTAGATACCGGTTGAGCAGCTGAACCATCGCTTCAGGGTCACGGGATTCCGATAGACTGGTAAACCCCCTCAGATCGGCCATGAGCACGGTGACGGTCTTCCGGGTGCCGCCTATCTGCCGGCCTTTGGCAGAGGAGAGAATTTCTTCCACCACTTTCTGGGAAAGATAGCGGCCAAAAGTGTCTTTGATAAACTTGACCAGCTGGAGCCGTTGATCCGACACCCGGATGATGCGTTCAAGCATGTTCGCCCGGGTGGATACTATGGTTTTGAATTCATCAGGTGTATCTGCCGGCAGATCGATGGTGTCTGCTTTGGAAAAGTTGTTTTCGATCTGTCTGTTGGCATGGGCGATCTGTTCCAGGGGATCGATGATTTTTTTGGTGAGAAAGCGTTTCAGGCTCACCACCATGAAAACAACGATAATACCCACCAGCACCATGATCCGTATGGCATACCAGAACAGTTCCATGGGGCCGGCCCCTTCGATGAGCCACCGGTAACCCAGAGAATACGCCAGCAGTACCGCCTCGATAAACAGAATCCGCCAGAAAACACCCATTACCAGGATTTCTCGGACCCCGTTGGTTTTTTCACCTTTATCGGTCATGATCGACCATCCTAAGTTATATGTAGTGCACTATTCAAGTGATCGTATAAGAGACAGACAAAAGAGGCAAGAGGCACTGCCATATAGTTTCAAAAACAGAGGCTCTGGAAGCCTTGAACTCTTGATTTCGGATGGACCGGTCTTATTATTGTCATGAATATATGAAATTGACACAAACCTGATTTTATATGAGGAGAACCATGGGAAACCATATCAAGACAGTTTTTCTGCTGACTGCCATGACCGGATTGTTCCTTGTGCTGGGATACGCGCTCGGAGGCCGGTCCGGCATGATTATCGCACTGATCCTTGCCTTTGCCATGAACTTTTTTTCATACTGGCAGTCCCATACCATTGTGCTCAAGATGTACCGGGCCCAGCCCCTGGACCGGGCCCGGGAACCGGGGCTGCATGATACAGTAGCCCGCCTGGCCCGGCAGGCCGGTTTGCCCATGCCCCGGCTGTATGTGATTCCGGATGAAGCCCCCAATGCCTTTGCCACGGGAAGAGACCCGGAACACGGGGTGGTCGCCGTCACCCAGGGACTGTTGCGCCTGATGAACCAGGAGGAGCTGGAAGGGGTGCTGGCCCATGAGCTGGGCCATATCAAGAACCGGGATATTCTGATCTCCACCATTGTGGCCACAATGGCCGGTGCTATTATGTTTGTGGCTTCCATGGCAAGGTTTTCCGCGTTTTTCGGCGGCAGAGATAACGAGGAGGGCGGCCTGGGATTTGTGGGAGTGATCCTCATGTCCATTTTGGCGCCAATGGCGGCCATGGTGGTGCAGATGGCGGTTTCCCGGTCCAGGGAATATCTGGCGGATGCCACCGCAGCCCAGGTCACGGGCCGGCCCCAGGGACTGGCATCGGCTCTTGCCAAACTGGGGGAGTATACCCACCGGGGCGCCACCGTGGATGCCAATCCCTCCACCGCCCATATGTTCATTGTCAATCCGTTGTCCGGCCGGCAGTTTGCCGGTCTTTTCTCTACTCACCCGCCTCTGGAGGAGCGTATCAGACGTCTGACCGGTGCTGGACCGTCCGGTGCCGGGCCCCGGGATTCGACGGGCCAAAAATCCACCATGACCGAGCAGAGCCGGGCGTTCTGGGATTCTTTGTCCTGAGCAGTGGAACCAGGCGGAAAACAGCTGTCAAAATGCCGCCCCTGGTGGGGGTGCCGCTGTACAAGTTATCCCTGGTCATCATTCAGAGTTTTCGTTGTGCAAGTGATTTCCGACTCCCCCTGGTCCGGTATCTGTAATGGCTTGACTATTGCGGTATCACAATTTATGGTAATGAAACCTGAAATCACAGGCATCTTGAACAGAATGGAGGATTTGAATGAATCTGCTGAAGAGGGCCAAGGGATTCCGCTTGCAGATGCGCACAGAATATCCTTTTGGCTGGTCCATTGTCATGGGCAGTTTTTTCATTTTTCTGGTAATCCTGTTCGGCACATCCGGTTATATGATGCTGGAAGGGTGGAGCTTCATCGAAAGTGTGTACATGGTGATCATCACCCTTTCCACGGTGGGGTTCATGGAAGTGAGGCCCTTGTCCGACATCTCCCGGATCATGACCATGCTGGTGATTTTCGGAGGGGTTGGCGCGTTTTTTTATCTGGGTGGGTCTCTGGCTCAGATGCTTGTGGAGGGAAAGTTTCAAAATATTCTTGGGAGGCGCAGATTGCAGAAAATTATTGATGAACTCAAAGACCATTATATTGTCTGCGGATACGGCAGAATCGGCCGGGTGGTGGCCCAGGGAATTAAGAATGAGGGGTTTGACGTGGTGGTGATTGAAAAAAATCAGGCAGCCTTGGAGCAGCTGGGGCAGCAGAAGATGCTGTTTATTGCCGGAGATGCCACCGAAGATGAGATGCTGCTTTCCGCTGGTTTGAAAAAAGCAAAATATTTGATCACTGCCCTTGCCGAGGATGCTGCCAATGTGTTTGTCACTCTGACCTCCCGGCAGCTGAATCCGGATATCAGCATTGTGGCCCGAACCGACAATGAATCCCATGTGGCCCGTTTGAAGCAGGCCGGGGCGGAGCGTGTTTTCATGCCCTACAACATCGGGGGGCTGCGCCTGGTTCAAAGTGTTTTGAGACCCACTGCCACCAGCCTGATGGATCTGGCCATCCGGGGGGACATCAACCTGCAGATGGAGGAGCTGCCGGTTTCAGAAAACTCCGAACTGGTGGGAAAGATGGTAAAGGATTCCGGAATACGTCCCCGTTTTGATATCCTGGTGGTGAGTATCAAGAAATCTTCCGGTGAGATGGTGTTCAATCCGGGGCCCGAAACCGTGATAGGATCCGGGGACCTGCTCATCGCTTTGGGAAAGCCGGAAAATCTGCAAAAACTGCAGAAGGTATCGGATCAGGAAGCCTGCTGACAGACAGATGATCCGCAGACCATCTTATTTTTCCTTGATCACCTGCCCCCGTGACGTAAAAGAGATGCCCTGCTGGGTCTGGGCACCGATCATGACTGTTTCGATGATGGGGGGAGATACCGGCTTTTCTGATTCCCATTCCAGCAGAAAACTGGCCCCTGAGCCTCCGGCCTTGTCTGATTCATGGACCACAAACCGGGTGGCAGACATTTTTTCCAGTGTTACAGGGGTGTTGATATATTCCTCCAGCAGTTTTCCCTGGGAATTGTAATAGGTAGCTTTCTTCACAACCACCGGGTTGTTCAGGTCTGTGTTGCGGATACTCAGGGTTACAGCCAGCAGAAACGGCCGTTCCCTGTTTCCGATGTAAATATGGGAGTATACCGGAACATAGATAACCTGGCCTTTGGACAGAAAGATCATTGTCCGGTTCAGGTCATCAGCCCCGGAAGTTCCCGATGCCGCACAAAAAACGAAAATGAACAGACAGATGAAAATTTTTTTCCGGGAAGCCATAGCCAATCCTTAATTTATTGATCCATTTTCTTGTAATATCGCACTTGCAAAGGCAGTTGTCAACATGGTCGTAATGGCAATGACATGCGAATGCCATGATATTTGCGTTGACAGAGGTAGCGTATATGGTGCATTTTGGTTAAAAATTTGAAATGCCGTATATATGGTGTTTCAGCAGACTGTTTTGGGTACAGGAAGAAAAAAAAATGAAATACATCGGTGCACATGTCAGTATCAGCGGGGGTGCGGAAAACGCACCGGAAAATGCAGAAAAAATCGGGGCCAGGGCCTTTGCCATATTTACCAGAAACCAGCGGCGCTGGAAGTCTCCTCCCCTGTCCCCCCAGACCATCACCCGGTTCAAAAAACGGTGTAAAGATGCCGGCTTTGATCCAAAACATATCCTTCCCCACGACAGTTACCTGATAAACCTGGGACATCCTGAACAGGAGGGCCTGGAAAAATCACGGAATGCTTTTTGTGATGAGATGCAGCGCTGTGAACAGCTGGGGCTGCAATATCTGAATTTTCATCCGGGCAGTCATTTGAACAAACTGGCACCTGAACACTGCCTGGACCGTATTGCCCAATCCATTGACCTGGCTCTGGAACATACAACCGGGGTTACGGCCGTTATCGAAAACACCGCCGGCCAGGGCACCAACATGGGATACCGGTTTGAACACCTGGCCTGGATCATTGCACAGGTAACAGATAAAAACCGGGTCGGGGTATGCCTTGATACCTGTCATCTGCACGGGGCTGGTTATGATATCAGGACCAAAAACGCGTTTGAAAAAACCATGGATGAATTTGACAGGGTCGTGGGCATCGGTTTTCTCAAAGCCATCCACCTGAACGATTCCAAAAAGGATTTCGGAAGCCGGGTGGACCGGCATGAAAGCATCGGCAAAGGGAAGCTGGGCATGGCACCCTTTGACTTCATCATGAACGATGCCCGGTTTGACAACATGCCCCTGGTGCTGGAGACCCCGGATGAGACCTTGTGGAAAGCGGAAATCACACAGCTCTATAATCTGATCCGTTAACCCCCGGGCAGTCAATTTCTCAAATTTGTTGAAATAGGGCTGGTATCTGGCAGGGAAAATCAGTATAGAGAAAGTTTGATCACTTTTTTTGCAAAGGACTTTAACAATGAAAAAAACAGGTATTGTGGGATGGCGGGGCATGGTGGGTTCCGTGCTCATGGAACGGATGATGGCGGAAAATGATTTTGAAAAGATCACCCCGGTTTTTTTCACCACCTCCCAGGCCGGACAGACAGCACCGGATGTGGGAAAGGATGTCCCGGATCTGATTGATGCCCATGAGATCGACACCCTCATGGAGATGGATATCATCATCTCCTGTCAGGGGGGCAGCTATACCGAGATGGTCCGGCCCAAGCTGGCCCAAAACGGGTGGAAAGGGTTCTGGATCGACGCGGCGTCCACCCTGCGGATGGCTGATGAAAGTATTATCGTTCTGGACCCGGTCAACCGTCATGTCATTGAAAAAGCACTGTCCAGCGGCATCAAAAATTATATCGGCGGCAACTGTACCGTGTCTCTGATGCTCATGGCTTTGGGCGGGCTGTTTGAGCATGACGTGGTGGAATGGCTCACCGCCATGACCTTTCAGGCAGCTTCCGGTGCAGGTGCACAGAACATGACCGAACTGGTATCCCAGATGCGGGCCATAGGAGACAATGCAGCAGACATACTGGACAACCCGGCATCCGCAATCCTGGACCTGGACAGAAATGTCACCAGCACCCTGCGTTCAGGTGAATTCCCCACCCAGAACTGGGGGGTGCCCCTGGGGGCCAGCCTGATTCCCTGGATCGACCGGGCCATGGAGAACGGCCAGACAAGAGAAGAGTGGAAAGGGATGGTGGAAACCAACAAGATACTGGGCCGGTCCGGCAACACCGTTCCCATTGACGGCCAGTGCGTGCGCATCGGGGCCATGCGGTGCCACAGCCAGGCATTTACAATCAAACTCAAACAGGATGTGCCCCTGGCTGATATCAACGGGATGCTGGCTGCCAACAATGACTGGGTTACCTTGGTTCCCAACACCAGAGAACAGACCATGACAGATCTGACCCCGGCAGCGGTCACCGGCACCCTGACCGTGCCCGTGGGCCGGATCCGCAAGATGATACTGGGCGGAGAATATCTCACCGCGTTTTCCGTGGGGGACCAGCTGCTCTGGGGCGCGGCCGAACCGTTGCGCCGAATTCTCAATATTATTCTATGATGAAAGGGGTCAACTTCTGACTCCTGAGGCACACAGATGATGTCACGCGCATCCATGCCGCGGATCGGCATAGAGGGCTTTTTGCTGGCCTTGTTGCCTCTGCCGCTGCTCTTTTTGTTTACAGGCACCAATAATATGGGAGTCCTGCCCCTTTGGCAGCTGATAATTGCCGTGGCGGCAGCTGTGGCAGTGATGGGGTGTGCACTGACACTGTTTTGCAAACCACTTGTGGGCAAATTGCTGGGAGTTGCGGCTGCAGCCG
>JAIPDY010000027.1 GCA_021737445.1 Desulfotignum sp. | reverse complement strand
ACATCGCATACCGACCTTTTCAGGCTGTTTTTATCGGCGTCCCAGGGAGCCATTTCCATTTTTTCCAGTTCCTGCTGTAAATGGTCTGGATCAAGGATAAAATGCCGGTAAAGCTCCTCAATGATCTTTTTTGCCTTCACAAATTCATTATGCACCCCTGGGGACCGGTAGACTTTTTCATAAAGAAACTTTCGTAAAATGGTCATGGCACCAAAAATATTCTGTCCCATGTCCAGAACAAATTTGCCGTTTTGGGGGCCGCTGTTTGCCACCAGGTTTTCGATCATGGTACTGGCCCTGGCAGAATGGGTTCGGCCCAGTTTTCTGATGCATATATCAGGGACTTCATCCATGGTGATCACCTTGCCCCTGAGTGCGTCATCCAGGTCGTGGTTCAGGTAGGCCATGATATCAGCGACCCGCACAATCCGTCCTTCAACCGTGACAGCTGTTTCCCCGGAAACAGCTGGAATGATATTGCCAAATCCCTTGGAGTGTTTGAGTATACCGTCTCGGACTTCCCGGGTCAGGTTCAGGCCCAGGCCTTTGTTTTCAAGGGTATCCACCACCCGCAGACTTTGGTCTGAATGGGAGAAACATGGGGAGTGAATTTCAGTCAGCGCAGTTTCTCCGGCGTGTCCAAAAGGGGTATGGCCCAGGTCATGGCCCAGGGCAATGGCTTCTGCCAGATCCTCATTAAGGCGCATGGCCCTGGCGATATTCCTGGCTATTTCAGATACTTCCAGGGTGTGGGTCAGACGGGTCCGGTAATGGTCTCCCAGGGGGGAAAGAAACACCTGGGTTTTGTACTTCAACCGTCTGAAGGAGTTGGAATAAACAATGCGGTCCCGGTCCAGTTGAAACGGAGTTCGTATACTGCATATGGCTGCTTCAGGCCGCCGTCTGGTTGCCAGTTGGCTTGGAGTGCCGTGCTTGGACAGAAATGCCAGTTCCCGATTTTGGAAAATGGTTCTGATACTCAGATCAGATTCAAGAGAAATCCTATTTTTTTCTAGTGGTTTCATAAATCCATATTGCAGTTTTATCAAGATGCTATAAAATACAGCATCTGACAGAAAATGCAATGGGTGTTGGGTGTTGGTTAATGGGAGGGGATGGATTGGTGGGAAAAGGGGAAAAGATTTTACCAGACAGCTATGAAAGATATATGTCCCTGGCTCTGGATCAGGCTTCAGCAGCCCTGGATAAGGGGGAATTCCCAGTGGGGTGCGTGATCGTTCAAAATGGACAGGTGATCGCGCAAGGAGCCAGGACCGGCACTGTCAAGTGCCGGTCCATGATCAGTGAGGTGGATCATGCAGAAATCCGCGCATTGAAACAGCTGGAAATGGGTCATCATCCAGTGGCACCGGAAAATTGTACGCTTTTTTGCACCATGGAACCCTGTCTCATGTGTTATGGCGCCATTATTTTATCCGGCATAAAGACAATTGTTTATGCATTTGAAGATCCCATGGGCGGGGGAACAGGTTGTGATCTGACCTGTTTGCCCCCGCTCTACCGGGAAAGCCGGGCAAAGGTAGTCGGCGGGATTTGCCGCCAGAAAAGTCTTGATCTTTTTTATGATTTTTTTAATAAAGGAGAAACCCTTTACTGGAAAGACAGCTTCCTGGATGCTTATGTCAGGAATCAAAAAACAGTCTCAGGGTAAAAAATAAATATATCTTGCTTTTTAAAAGATGAAATTTTATAATAACAAGGTTATGCTTGCTTGACATAATATGTCGATTAATTTTTATTTTTGAAGATCGTACCATAAGCAGGAGGTGTGAAAATATCTAAGCAAGGAAGACAGGATCAGGTGAATGTGAACAAGGGTATCAGGGCCAGTGAAGTGCGAGTGATTGGTGCTGATGGTGAGCAGATAGGTATTATGCCTGTTGCAGAGGCATTAAGAATTGCCGGTGACCAGAATCTTGATCTGGTGGAAGTGTCTCCGGATGCAAATCCCCCTGTCTGCAAGATAATGGATCATGGAAAATTTAAATACGAACAGACAAAGAAAAAACAGGAAGCCAAAAGAAAGCAGAAAACCACCCAGATCAAGGAAATCAAGGTCCGGCCAAAAACAGATGACCATGACCTGGCAACCAAAGCCCGGCATATTGAAAAATTCATCAGCAACAATGACAAGGTGAAAATTACACTTGTATTCCGGGGGCGGGAGGTAATGCTCCGGGAACAGGCCAATGCGGTTTTGGAAAAAGTGGTCGATCTGACATCGGATTTTGCCGTTGTGGAGCAGCTCCCCCGTTTTGAAGGCCGGGTGATCACCATGCTGCTGGCCCCTAAATAAGACTGAATTCCCTGATTTTTAAAAACCTGCGCACGATCAATCCATAGCCTAATGGATGGTGGTGTATACCTAAATGTTGCGGTATACACCACCATCTCTTTTTTTTGTAATATGTAATACAAGGAGAGGTATAATGCCAAAAATCAAGACAACAAGAGCGGCTGCAAAACGGTTCAAAAAAACCGGATCAGGAAAATATAAATTCAGAAAATCCCATGCCAGCCATATTCTGACCAAAAAGACCACCAAGAGAAAACGGGCGCTGCGGCTGGATCAGATGGTTGCCGGATCTGATATGAAAGAAATCCGGCGGATGCTGCCCAACGGCTGAAAAGACAGATGACGTCTGGTTTTGTCGATAAAAACAGAATCTGGCGTGTAACATGATTTTTCCAAGGAGTTATTAAACCATGAGAGTAAAAAGAGGATTCAAAGCGCGGCGGCGCAGAAACAAGGTGCTGAAACTGGCTAAAGGTTTCCGGGGCGGCAGGAGTAAATTGTTCAGAACCGCTGCTGATTCGGTTGACAAGGCATTGATGTACGCCTACCGGGACAGGCGTGTCCGGAAACGTGACTTCAGAAAACTGTGGGTTGTCAGGATCAACGCCGGTGCCAGAATGAATGATTTGTCCTATTCCCAGTTTATCCACGGCCTGAAGCTGGCTGGCTGCGAGCTTGATCGCAAGGTACTGGCTGATCTTGCTGTGTCAGATCCTGACAGTTTTTCCCAGCTGGCCTCCCAGGCAGCTGCCAGGCTGAACTAGAAAAACCCATTGGGGGATATTTTGGAAAATCCTATCAATGATATTGAAAATCAGGCATTTGAAGAGATTCAGGCGGCAAAGACATCCGAAGATCTGGAAATGGTATCCATCCGATATCTGGGCAGAAAAGGAATTTTGACTGCATTTTTAAGAAGCATCTCTTCGCTTCCCGAAGATCAGCGGCCTGATGCCGGGAAAAATGCCAATCTGCTGAAAACAAAGCTGGAAAAAGCCATCCAGCAGTCCCGAACCACCATGAAAGCAAACAAAGCGGACAACGGCCCGGAGGTTGATGTGACCCTTCCAGGCAGAAGGCGCGGGCATGGCTCTTTACACCCCGTTACCCAGGTTCTGGACGAGATATGCGGCATTTTTCTCCGCCTGGGCTTTGACATTGTTGAAGGCCCGGAGGTGGAAACCGATTATTACAATTTTGAAGCATTGAATATCCCAAAGTATCATCCGGCAAGGGATATGCAGGACACCTTTTATGTGTCTGACAATATTGTTTTGAGGACCCATACATCGCCGTCTCAGCCACGGACAATGGAAAAGACCGATCCGCCGGTGAGGATTATTTCTGCCGGCAAGGTTTTTCGCTGTGATTCTGACCTGACCCACACCCCCATGTTTCATCAGATCGAAGGACTGATGGTGGACGAAAATATTTCCTTTGGGGATCTTAAGGGGATTTTGACAACATTTGTGCACCAGTTCTTTGATGACAAGACACAGTTGCGTTTCAGGCCCAGCTATTTTCCCTTTACTGAACCCAGTGCTGAAGTGGATATCCAGTGTGTGATGTGCAGAGGCGAGGGGTGCCGGGTGTGCTCAAGAACCGGATGGCTGGAGGTGCTGGGATCCGGCATGGTCCATCCTGCGGTATTTGAAAACGTGGGGTATGATACCAAAAAATACACTGGGTTTGCCTTTGGTGTGGGCATAGAACGAATGGCCATGCTCAAGTATGGGATTGATGATATTCGGAAATATTTTGAAAATGATGTGCGTTTTTTAGGGCAGTTTTAATTATGAAAGTCAGTTTGAGCTGGATAAAAGAATATATTCAGATGGATCTTGAACCGGATGAGATTGCCTCCAGACTCACCATGGCGGGTCTGGAAGTGGACACGGTTGAAAACCTGTATGATTACCTTGATGGAATTGTGGCAGCCCGTGTACTGGATGTCAAACAACATCCCGGAGCTGATAAACTGACCTGCTGCATGGTGGATACAGGCAGTGGCGATCCGGTGCAGATTGTATGCGGTGCTCCCAATGTGCGCAGGGGAATGCTTTCGGCCTGTGCCCTGCCAGGTACTGTCCTGCCTGGGGATCTTAAAATAAAGAAAAGCAAGCTCAGGGGAGAGGTGTCGGAAGGCATGCTCTGTTCTGCTGCCGAACTGCTGCTGGATGCGGATGCTTCAGGCATTATGGACCTTGCAGGAGACCATGCCCCTGGCACCCCTTTGCAGCAGGCCCTGGATATTTCAGATACCCTGTTTGAGATCGATTTGACTCCCAACCGGCCAGACTGCCTGAGCGTGATGGGTGTGGCCAGGGAAATGGGGGCTTTTGTCCAACCGAACCAGAAAATTGTCAAACCGGATGTGACCCTGCCTCAGCAGAGAATCAGGTCACAATCCATTCACGATCATGCCCGGGTGGATATCAAGGATCCGGATTTATGCCCCAGGTACTCAGCCGGTCTTTTGTTTGATGTCACAGTGGGTCCGTCTCCTTTCTGGCTGCGCAGGCGCCTGGAATCTGTGGGGTTGTCATCCATCAACAATGTGGTGGATGCCACCAATTTTGTGATGATGGAAACAGGTCAGCCTCTGCATGCGTTTGATTATGACAATCTGGCCCAGGGACAGATTGTGGTGCAGAAAGCCGGGAACACCATGGAATTTACCACCCTGGACAGCAAAGTTCACAAGCTGGAACCTGATATGCTCATGATCTGTGACGGGCAGCGTCCGGTTGCCCTGGCCGGAGTTATGGGGGGTGAGAATTCTGAGATTTCACAAAACACAACCCGGGTACTGATTGAAAGCGCCTGTTTTAATCCGGTGTCCATCCGCAGGACTGCCAAACGCACCGGCATTGCAACGGATGCCTCACACCGGTTTGAACGTGGAATGGACCCTGATGGAACGGTGTATGCCTTAAAGCGGGCCATGACCCTGATTGCCGATATCTGTGATGCCGCCATTGCAGCCGATATAATTGATGCATACCCGGTACAGCTGGAACCTGTCCGGATCGATCTTGATATTCGGGCATTGAACATCCGGCTGGGGACCGATTTTTCATCTGATGAGATCGCCCGGATACTGGAGTCAGTGGAATTTGGGGTTCATCCGTACTCACAGGACCAGCTGACTGTTTCAGTTCCCTCTTTCCGGGTGGATGTAACCCGGCCAGAGGATTTGTCTGAAGAGGTGGCAAGGATCTGGGGATACAACCAGGTCAAGACAACTTATCCGCCAATACCGGCAAAGGGAAGACCTCTGGATCCGGTGATTCTGACACGGGGTGCCATACGCCGCATTCTCATTGGTTTGTCATTTTATGAAGCCATTAATTATAATTTTATTTCCAAAGATTTCTGTGACCGCCTGCTTCTGCCGGAATCCGATTTCCGCAGGAATGTGGTGGAAATCCTGAACCCGCTGTCTGATCAGATGTCGGTGCTCAGAACCTCCCTTTTGCCCGGCCTGCTGGAAAACATGCGCAAGAATAATGCCCAGCAGACAGATACCATACATCTGTTTGAGATAGGTAAAATCTTTTTCAGCACAAATAAAGAAACATTGCCCACAGAGATGGAGATGGTGGCTGGATTGATAACCGGTAACCGGACCCATCAGGCCTGGTATTCCAAAAAACAGCCTCTGGATTTTTTTGATCTGAAGGGGATGATGGAAGACCTGCTGGAAGCGTTGGGTATTTTTGATGCAGATTATAACAGGAGTGAGCATTCAGCCTGTCCATATCTGGAGTCCGGACAGGGTGCCCGGGTCAGTAAAAATAATACGGTACTGGGGCATTTAGGGAAGATTGCAACCCCGGTATTAAAAAAATTCGGGCTGAAACAGCGTGCCTATGTGTTTGAACTTGACCTGACAGCAGTGATGGGACAGGTACCGCAACAGATCCAGTCAGTGCCCCTGCCAAGGTTCCCATCCATATCACAGGATGTTACTTTGATTGTGGATCAGCAGATACCGGTGGGAGATATAATGGGTCAGATGAAAACCATTGCCGGAAATCATGCGCTGGTGGAAGATATGTTTTTATTTGACCTGTTTGAAGGCAGTCCCCTGGCTGAAGGAAAAAAATCTTTGTCTTTTCGTATAGTTTATCGGTCTGAGGTCAAAACCCTGAATGAAAAAAGTATCCGCAAACTCCATGCCGCCATATCCAGCCGCCTGGTGGAAATTTTTCATGCGGATCTGCCGGAATAATAAACATTCAGAAGCTCTTGACAAATAAAACAGAGATTGGTATACAGAACCGTTGATGCGGGTATAACTCAGCTGGTAGAGTGCAAGCTTCCCAAGCTTGATGTCGCGAGTTCGAGTCTCGTTGCCCGCTCCATCTTTTTTTAAAAAAAGGGTGTTGGATGGCAGACATGTTCCAATGATGGAAAGAGCATGGGTACAATCTTAGCCGGTTAACAAGGCCAGGATTTAAGTTGGAAGTGATACTAAGGAACGGGCATCTGCCCGTTTTTGTATTTTACACCAAAGTGTTTGAGTGAAAAAAGGGTATGGAAGCAAATCAGCAGAAAACATGGTTAGTGGACCAGATCACCCAGGTGGCGGAACCTTTGTGCCAGGGGGAAAACTGTGAACTGGTTCATGTGGAAATCGTTGTATGGAACCGGCAGACCACCATACGGGTCTATGCAGATAAATCAGGTGGTATAACCCTGGGAGATTGTGCAGATATCAGCCGGCAGCTGGGGGACCTGCTGGATGTTCATATTCCTGATATGGGCAGTTACCGCCTGGAAGTGTCATCACCTGGTCCCCAAAGGCCATTGAAGAAAAAACAGGATTTCCACCGGTTTAAAGGCAGTGTAGTTAAAATTGAAACCAGGGCCCCCATCCATGGGAAGAAAAAGTTTACCGGAGTTCTTGAACACATTCATGATGATGCTGTTGTAATTGCGGTGGATACAGAACAGGTGGAAATCGCGGACCCACAGATCATCAAGGCAAACCTTGCAGGCCAGTAAAATGGAGAACGCTTAAAGATGCTTATCACAGATATTAAACGAGTTATAGACCAGGTGAGCCGTGAAAAAGGAATTGATCCGGAAATTCTGATAAATACACTTAAAGAGGCCATTATTTCTGCTGCCAGAAAAAAAATCGGCCCCCGGGCTGATATTGAAGTGCATTATGACGGTAAAACCGGTGATGTGGAAGTGTTTCATTTTAAAGAGGTGGTGGAGGAAGTGGAGTTCCCGGACAGTGAACTGACTCTGGAACAGGGGTATGAGTATGACCCGGAATGTGAAATCGGTGACAGCTTAGGTATCCGCATCGATACAGAAGAGTTCGGCCGTATTGCAGCCCAGTCAGCCAAACAGGTGATTATCCAGAAAATGCGGGAAGCAGAACGTAATGCAGTGTATGAGAATTTTATCCACAAAAAGGGCAAGATCATTAACGGCATTGTCCAGCGGTTTGACCGGGGCAGCATTATCATCAACCTCGGACAGGCTGAAGCTGTGCTTCGGCCCAGAGAGCAGATGCCAAAGGAAAATTATAAGCGGGGTGACCGTATCCGTGCCTATGTTATGGATGTGCTGGAAGAATCCAAAGGCGCCCAGATAATTTTGTCCCGGACCCATCCTGAATTTTTAATGGAATTGTTCAAAACAGAGGTGCCTGAGGTGGCTGAAGGCATTGTGAAATTGCAGGGAGCGGCCCGTGTACCTGGAGTCAGGGCCAAAATTGCTGTTTCCTCCACCGATTCAGATGTGGATCCTGTGGGGGCCTGTGTGGGAATGAAAGGGAACCGTGTTCAGAATATTGTCCAGGAACTGCGGGGAGAAAAAATTGATATTGTCCAGTGGAGTCCGGATATTGCCAGATTTGTCTGCAATGCCCTTTCCCCGGCGGAAATATCCCGGGTAATCATTGATGAGGATAACCGGTCCATGGAGGTGATTGTCAATGATGAATACCTGTCCATTGCCATCGGCAAGGGCGGTCAGAATGTCTCTCTGGCATGTGAGATTACCGGGTGGCATCTGGAGGTGACATCTGAAGAAGATTACAGCAGGGAAGTCAAGCAGGGATATGACAGTTTGATGCGACTTGACAATGTGGGACTGCCCATGGCGGAAACCCTGTTTAAGGCAGGATATGCTTCCTTGTTGGATATTGTTGAAACATCACCTGAGGAGTTGGCTGCTGTTATGGGGATTTCTGAAGAAGTGGCAAAAGATACCATTGCTCAAGCTGACCTGCGGTTGATGGAAGAGGAACAGGAGGCGGCCCGGGCGGCATTGGAGGAAAAACAGCAAAAAGCTGAACAAGAGGCTGTGGAAGATCCAATGCAAAAAAATGATGTTGATGCCATGGATGATAAAGACGCTAACCCATAAACCGTTACACAAACCAGCAGACAGCAGGCTAGGGCAAAGAATATTAAAAGAGGATTACTTGGGGGCAAGGCATGGCGAAAGTCAGAGTATATGAATTAGCTAAAGATCTGAATATGACAAACAGAGCGCTTTTGAATAAAATCAGGCAATTGGATATCGAAGTTAAAAGCCATATGAGTTCTTTGGAAGACAGTGCCGTCAGGGAGATCAAAAACAGCTTGTTCGGCAAGTCAAAGCAGAAAAATGACCTCAAGGTCAAACCCTCTGTGATACGCCGGCGCAGAAAAACAGTTGTCCGTGAACCATCCGCTCAAAAAGAATCCGTGCCGATGGAATCCATTGACCAGGATGAAGGGCTGATTGAGTCAAAGACACAAGCAGATAAAAAAGAAGATCAGTATTCTGAAGCACCGGATGCCCCGCTGGTGAAAGATAACAAAAAATCCGAGGCCCAAAAGGCTGTGAAAAGCGCTGATATACCTGCTGAAATACCGGTTTCCAAAAAGAAAGAGTCAACACCTGCCAAAATTATCAGGCCGGCGGCGGGCAAGGAACCGGAACAACTGGTGGAAGAAAAAGTTTCTGCCCCGGAATCAGACCGGTCTGAACTCAAGACCGTATCGGAAAAGATTTCATCCTCTGAACTGTCAACACCTTCCAAAACAGCAGAAAAGCCTGAAACAAAGGAAGATGCAGGTGTTGAGAAAAAGACAGAACAGATGACTCCTGAAGAAGCGGCACAGGAATCTGTGACAGATGCCCAGACAGCTGGAAAGCCAGTGGTTGAATCCCAAAAACCGGATACACAGAAGGCGCTCTCCGGGCAGACAGAGACTGAAGAAGCAAAGGCTGCGGCAAGAAAGAAAAAGAAAAAGCGCAAAACCACGCCTGCCAAGATTGTCAAAAAAGCAGATCCTGCAGTGTTGGAGAATATCCGGAAGACAAAATCTGAGGAAGACAAAAAAGAGATTGTCACTGAAAAAACTACCCGGCCTCTGCCCCAGGCCCGTTCCAACGTTTCAATTGACAAACCTGACCCTGGGCTTCCGCCAATGCCCGGGGATCTGGATGCAGCCGCACGCAAAAAAGACCGGCGTAAGGATACAGGACTTGGAGATCCCTTTGAAGGCAAACGCAAAAAACGCAAGAAAAAATCCGTGGTTGAAGGAGAAGCTTTGTACCGGGGCCGCGGCAAGAAAAAACGGGGTAAAAAAGATACACGGGGTAAAAAAGGCGGTTTCCAGAAGACCCAGATCACAATACCAAAAGCCATAAAACGGCGGATCAGGATTGATGAGGCCATTGAACTAGCAGAACTGGCCAAGCGCATGGGTATCAAGGCCAATGAGATGATTGCCAAACTCATGACCATGGGGGTCATGGCCACCGTCAACCAGACTATTGATTTTGAAACAGCCTCCCTGGTGGCAGCTGAGTTTGATTTTGAAGTGGAAAAGGCCAGTTTTGAAGAGGAAACCCTGCTTCAGATTGAAACAGAAAATGAAGACAAGGGCAGTATGATTAAAAGTCCGCCTGTGGTGACTATCATGGGCCATGTGGACCACGGTAAAACCTCGCTTCTGGATGTTATCAGAAAATCCAAGATAACCAGCGGAGAAGCTGGCGGTATTACCCAGCACATTGGTGCCTATAATGTGGAAACCCCCAAAGGGGGACGTATTACCTTTCTTGATACCCCCGGCCATGCAGCGTTTACAGCCATGCGCTCCAGGGGCGCCAGGGTAACTGATATTGTTATTCTGGTGGTTGCGGCAGATGACGGAGTCATGCCCCAGACAATTGAAGCCATCAACCACTCCAAAGCTGCCGGAGTACCTGTGGTGGTGGCTGTGAACAAGATGGATAAAGTCGGGGCTGATCCGGACCGGATCATGCGGGAACTGGCTGAACACGACCTTCTGGCTGAAGACTGGGGCGGGGATGTGATTTTTGTAAAAGTGTCGGCCAAAACCGGCGAAGGTATTGATGATTTGCTTGAGATGGTTCTGCTCCAGTCGGAAGTGCTGGAACTGAAGGCCAATCCCGACAGAAATGCCAGCGGATATGTGGTTGAATCCCGGCTGGATACCGGCAGGGGGGCTGTTGCTACTGTGCTGGTAAAACAGGGAACCCTGCGGGATGGTGATTCCATTGTATGCGGACTTCATTCCGGCCGGATCAGGGCCATGATTGATGATCTGGGTAACCGCATTGAAGAGGCCGGTCCCAGCACCCCTGCGGAAATCGTGGGATTGACCGGAGTACCTGATGCAGGTGATGAATTTATCGCGGTGACCTCTGATAAGGATGCCAAACAGATTGCCGGTCATAGAATGCAGAAGCAGCGGGCCAAGGAACTGGCCAAAAAGAGCCGGGCCAATTTGGAAAAAATGTTTGCAAACCTGGGATCTGCCGAGACCAAGGAACTCAAGCTCATTGTCAAGGCGGATGTTCACGGGTCCATTGAAGCGTTGAACGATTCCCTCAAGGATCTGGCCAAAGAAGAAGTGGACATCAAAATCATCCATTCCGGTGCCGGCACCATCAATGAATCAGATGTGGCCCTGGCCAACGTATCAGATGCCATTATCATCGGGTTCAATGTCAGGCCTACGCCCCAGATTCGGAAGATGGCCAAGGATGAGAATGTGGATATGCGGTTTTATGACATCATCTATGATGTGATCAATGATATCAAGGCTGCTCTGGATGGCATGATGCCTTCCACCTTCCATGAAATCATCATCGGCCGGGCAGAGGTGAGAGATACCTTTGTGGTACCCAAAATAGGTACCATTGCCGGATGCCATATTTCCGAAGGAAAGGTGATCAGGGGCAAAAAGATCCGTCTGCTCAGGGAAGGGGTGATCAAGTGTGATACGCAGCTGTCTTCACTGCGGCGTTTTAAAGATGATGTCAAGGAAGTGGAACAGGGATATGAGTGCGGCATCGGTCTGGCAAAATACAATGATATCAAGACGGGCGATATCATTGAATGCTATGAAGTTGAAGAAAGAAAATACACGCCCCAAAAAGAGAATTGATGAAACCATATACCAGGGCCGAACGGATCAGTATGAAGATCCAGCAGGCCATTACCCAGCTTTTGATCAAAAAGATCAGTGATCCGAGAATAGAGATGGCCACGATATCACAGGTAAAAATGACCCCGGATCTCAGGCTGGCCAATATCTATGTGACAGTTTTCGGAGATGAGGCCAGAATCGCAGCCACTCTGGCCGGATTTAAAAAATCCAAGGGGTTTATTAAAAAACAGATCGCTCCCCAGCTGGGGCTTAAATATATGCCGGAACTGCGGTTTTTTCATGATGATTCCTTTGATAAAGCCGCCAGAATGGATGCCCTGATCGAATCAGCTGTCAAGGATCTGCCAGATGATCCAAAACCAGAGGATCCAAAAGAAGATTAAAAATCAGACAAACATCTGTTTTCCCGGGGCACTGGGTTTATGACAAATGGCATGCTGCTGGTCAATAAGCCGGAAGGGGTATCTTCCGCCCGGGTGGTGGACCAGGTCAAAAAGATTTTTCAGGTAAAAAAAGCCGGCCATACCGGGACCCTGGATCCTTTTGCCACAGGTCTTTTGCCGGTTGCTCTTGGTAGGGCTACCCGGATATCCCGATTTTTTTTGGGAAGTGCCAAGCGTTACAGGGCGGTTGTGACTTTAGGCGTTGAAACCGATACTTATGACCGGACCGGTAATATTGTCCACCAGGCTGATTCTGGTCTTCTGGAATCCATCCAGCCTGAACAGATACGAAATGTGATCGCAGGTTTTTTTGGGAAGCAGCAGCAGGTGGCCCCCAGTTTTTCAGCCCTTAAACATCAGGGTCAACCCCTTTATAAACTGGCCAGGCAGGGGAAAATGATTCAGAAACCGGCCCGTGCCATCGAGATTTATGCCATTACATTGACAGCAATCTCTTTACCGGAATTTGAAATGGATGTTCAGTGTTCCGGAGGCACCTATATCCGGAGCCTGGCCCATGATATGGGCCGGATACTGGGGTGTGGTGCACATTTGTCAGGCCTGTGCCGGACCGGTGTCAGCCAGTTCACCCTGGACCAGGCCCATGATCTGGATATGGTTCAAGCCAGTGCCAGGCAAAAGATATTCAGCTATGTCATTCCCATGGCTGACTGCCTCTCATTTATGCCCCTGATACAGGCAGATGCACGTCTGGAGGAAAAAATTCGCTATGGCCGAAAACTGTCAGTGCAGGATATCTTATCCTTCCGGATGGACCAGATTTCAAAAAAAAACCCTGTACGGATAACAGGAACAGATGGCCGGCTTATTGCGGTGATAGAAGCGGACAAAACAGGGGCAGGCTATAATTATTGTTGTGTTTTCAGTGCGTAAATGATAAAGATATTTACCTGTTAAATAAAGAACAGGCCTTGTTTTTGAGATGGCAGTTTCATAAAAAACCGGATCGTCTGAATGGAATATCGGATGGCCGGGTGCAGCGCTTGTCTGTCAAATGAGATGCCATATTTAATTTATTCCAGACAAAGGAGTCAAAACATTGGTTTTATTAGCGGAAAACAAAGAAGAGATGATTGAACAGTTCAAGCTTCACGGGTCAGATACCGGCTCGCCTGAAGTGCAGGTGGCTATTTTAACCCATCGTATCAGCTATCTGACTGAACACCTGAAGGTTCATAAGAAAGACCATCATTCAAGGAGGGGACTGCTGATCCTGGTGGGCCGGCGCAGAAGCCTTCTCGATTATGTCAAGAAAAAAGATATCAACAGATACCGGTCTTTAATTGAGAGACTGGGACTCAGAAGATAAAAACACAGCCGGTTTTTGACAGCAGTCAGGTCAAAAACCGGGCGGCTATTCTTGAAAATGCTTATAAATAAGTTCGCATCTGTGTTATCCAGCATGGGGCTGGATGATACAAATGCGGGTTTATTATTTTGAGTGTTTTTTAAAGGATTTCCGCCTTTTTTAGATTCTAATTCAAGGAGAAATCATGGAAAAAACAGTAACAGCTAAAATCGGCGGAAGAGCGTTTTCCATCAGTACCGGCAAAATGGCCAAACAGGCCTCAGGCGCTGTGGTGGTCCAGCTCGGTGAAACCGTGGTTCTGGTTACGGCAGTGGCATCCAAAACCCCCAAGGAAGAGATCAGTTTTCTGCCTCTTACCGTGGAATATCAGGAGCGCATCTATGCAGCCGGACGGATTCCGGGTAACTATTTCCGGCGGGAGATCGGCCGGCCGTCTGAAGATGAAACTTTGCGGGCCAGGCTGATTGACCGCCCTATCAGGCCCTTGTTCAAAGATGATTATAACCACGAAACCCAGGTCATGGCCACGGTTCTGTCCACAGACAAAATGTGTGACCCAGGCATTCTGGCCATTGTGGGAGCATCTGCCGCTCTGGAGATATCTGATATCCCATTTGACGGCCCCATTGCCGGCATCAAGGTCGGCCGCATCAACGGTGAATTTGTTGCCAATCCCAGCCTGGAGCAGATGGAAGAAAGCGACATTGAACTGACCGTGGCAGGCTCCAGAACCGGGGTGGTCATGGTGGAAGGGGGCGCCAATATTGTATCGGAACAGGATATGCTGGATGCCATCTTTTTTGGCCATGACGCCATGCAGCCCATCATTGACATGCAGATGGAGCTTAAAAACAGTGTGGGGAAAGAAAAAAGTGCATTTATACCCCCGGCCCGTGATCCTGAACTGGCACAAAAAATAACATCCTTTGCCGGAGAAGGTATCAAAGAGCGGGTGCAGATCAAGACCAAAATAGAACGCCAGGTCGCCCTGAGCAGTTATAAAGAAGAGGTGGTGGCCCATTTTGCCCAAACCTATCCTGATCAGATCAAAGAGATCAAGGAAGGTTTCAGCAAGACGGTAAAGCAAGTCAGCCGGGAGATAACGCTTACCCAAAATCACCGCATTGACGGCAGAGCCTTTGATGAAATCAGAAACATTGCCTGCGAGGTAGGCATGCTGCGCCGTCCCCACGGCAGTGCTCTGTTTACCAGAGGAGAAACCCAGGTGCTCGGTGTCATGACCCTTGGATCAGGCCCGGATGAACAGCGGGTGGAAACTTTGGCCGGCAATGAAACCAGAAGCTTTATGCTGCATTACAACTTCCCTCCCTATTCCGTGGGAGAGGTCAAACGGGCCGGTGGCCCCAGCCGCAGGGATATCGGCCACGGCAACCTGGCCACCCGTGCCATTGAGAGGATATTGCCTGATCCTGCAGATTTTGAATACACCATCCGCCTGGTGGGCGAGGTCATGGAATCCAACGGATCATCTTCCATGGGAACCGTATGTGCCGGCTGTCTGGCTATGATGGACGGCGGGGTTCCCATCAAAGCCCCGGTTTCCGGCATTGCCATGGGGTTGATAAAAGACGGGGACAACACGGTTATTCTTTCGGATATTCTGGGAGATGAAGACCATTTCGGTGATATGGACTTCAAGGTGGCTGGTCCCAAAGAGGGCATCACCGCCCTGCAGATGGATATAAAAATCAAGGAATTGTCCAAAGATATTATGGAAAAAGCCTTGATCCAGGCCAGAGCAGGCCGCCTGCACATCCTGGGAAAAATGCTGGAAACCATCGGCAAATCACGGGATGATATCTCCCCCCATGCCCCCAAAATTTTAAGTATCATGATCAATCCCGATAAAATCAGGGATATCATCGGCCCTGGCGGCAAAATTATCCGGGCGCTCCAGGCAGACACCAATACAGTCATTGAGGTGGATGATTCCGGCCTTGTGAAAATAGCAGGGGAAAACCAGGAAGATGCACAGCGGGCAATGGATATGGTGGCTGATATTGCGCTGGACCCGGAAATCGGAACCATCTACGAAGGCAAGGTGGTAAAAATCACCGATTTCGGTGCATTTGTAAATATCAAGTCCGGTACTGACGGCCTGGTTCATATTTCCGAACTGGCTGACTACCGGGTAAAGAAGGTGACAGATGTGGTTAAGGAGGGTGATGTGATCCGGGTAAAAGTACTGGATATCACCCGGGATGGAAAAATAAAGCTGAGTTATAAAGCCGTGAAAGCGGATGAGGAAAAATAGAGCCTTTTGTATCTGTCCCCTTGCCTCAGGCAGTAAGGGGAATGCGTTGCTTGTCTCCACTCCGGACACAGTCATTCTGGTGGATGCCGGATTATCCGGGGTGGAGATCCAGCGGCGCATGGCAGCAGTGGGCCAGAATCCGGCAGATCTGTCTGCCATTGTCATCACCCATGAACACATGGACCATATCAAAGGGGCCGGGGTGCTGGGCCGGCGCTTCAATATCCCGGTCTATATCACCCCGGCCACTCACAGGGCCTGTCCTGGTCTGGGAAACATTCCTGAACTGATCTATTTTGAGTGCGGTACAAGGTTTCATATCCAGGATCTTGCCGTTAATCCCTTTTCCATCTCACATGATGCCTCAGATCCGGCCGGACTCACAGTGACCTGGAAGGACTGGAAAATCGGTATTGCCACAGATCTGGGGGTGGCCACCAACCTGGTTCGAAACCATCTGGCCGGCTGCAGTCTCCTTTACCTGGAGTCCAACCATGATCCTGACATGCTGATCAACGGTTCCTATCCCTGGCATCTGAAACAGCGCATCAAATCCCGCACCGGTCATCTGTCCAACGCAGATGCCGGGCTTCTTTTGTCCCAGCTGCTCCACAAGGACTTAAAGCATGTAATACTGGCCCATTTGAGTGAAGAAAACAACAGGCCGGAACAGGCCCTGGCTGAAGTCGGCAAATGTCTGAACGGTTCAGGTATCGCTTTGTCTGTGGCAGTCCCGGACCGGCCGGGCGACTTTATACGGATTATCTCTGATATAGCTGTATAGAAAATTTGCGTTCACACCCGTCTATATAAATTACCCCGGGACATTACAGGAGAGCTGTATTAAATAAATGCTTTCATTCATGGAGCAAATTTTTTATACTGGATAATGTATATGAACAAGTTCGTGCATATTAATTCTGATCCAAAAGGAAATCCTGTCATGAACGCCATTATTGATGCCCTGCATTTCCGGCATGCCTGTAAAAAATTTGATCCGGACAAAAAAATTGCCCCCAACGACCTGGATACCATCCTTGCGGCAGCAAGACTGTCCCCCTCCTCATTCGGTATGGAGGCCTGGAAATTTTTAGTGCTCCACTCTGATGCTGTCCGGGAAAAACTGCGGCCGGCCTGCTGGGACCAGGCCCAGGTGACCGACAGCAGCCACGTGGTCGTGATCCTTGCCAGGCCGGACCTGGTCACCCCGGGCAACCCTTATGTGGATAAAAGTTTTGCCGGGCGGGGACTGCCGGAAGATGCAACCAAAGCCTATATTGAAAAATACAAATGGTATATGGAAACCGAGGTCTATCCCCGGATGAACCTGTATGCCTGGTGCTGCAAGCAGTGCTATATTGCCCTGGCCAATATCATGACCACGGCAGCCTCTTTGGGAATTGATTCCTGCCCCATGGAAGGATTTGAAAAAGACCGGGTGGAGGCGGTTCTGGGTATAGATACCAATGAATTTGAGGTGGCGGTGCTGGTGGCCTTAGGGTATCGGGCCGCAGACCAGCCTCCCCGTCGGCGCCATCCAAAAGAGATGCTGGTGGAAATTCGTTGACAGGCCGTCACCGAGCTGGTTGAAGCAGCCGGTCCCGGGCCGGCCGGGCAGAAAGGAGGCCGATATGTCCCAGGCCAGAATTCTGGTGGTGGATGATGAACTGGTGATCCGGGAATCCCTTGCCGGCTGGCTCAAGCGGGACGGATTTCTCGTGGACACCGTGCCCAGCGGCGAAGACGCCCTTGCACTGCTCAAAAAACAGGGGTTTGATATCATGCTGCTGGACATCCAGTTGGACGGCATCAGCGGCATGGAGGTGTTGTCCCATGTCAAAGAGCATTATCCGGACATCGATGTGATCATGATCACGGCCTACGGCTCTATCCCTTCTGCAGTGCAGGCCATGAAATCCCATGCCCATGATTATCTGCTCAAGCCCTTTGACCCGGATGAACTGGGCGTGATGATTCAAAAGCTGCTGGAACACCGCAAAAAGGTAAAAGAACATGCATTTTTAAAGGATGCGTTTGAAGAGCAGACCCGGTTTGAAAGCATGATCGGCCAGTCGCCTGCCATGCAGGAAATTTTCAGGCTGATCCAGGATATCGCTGACACGGAAAGTACCGTGCTCATCACCGGGGAAACCGGATCAGGCAAGGGCCTGGCCGCCAAAGCCATCCATTCCTCCAGCCGGGTGTCTGAAGGGCCTTTTGTGGCGGTCAACTGCGGGGCCATCCCCAAGCATATCATGGAAAGCGAGCTGTTCGGACACCAGAAAGGCGCGTTTACCGATGCCAGGGAAACAAAAAAAGGCCGCCTGGAGATGGCCGGCGGCGGCACCCTGTTTCTGGATGAGATCGGTGAAATTTCCATGCGCATGCAGATCGATCTGCTCCAGATACTTGAGGATAAGGTGTTCTACCGGGTAGGCGGGACCCAGCCCATTACCGCGGATTTCCGGGTCATTGCCGCCACCAACTCGGATTTGCAAAAAGCCATTGCCCTTCGCAGTTTCAGAGAAGACCTGTTTTACCGGCTCAATGTTATCTCTTTGACCATGCCGCCCCTGCGGGAGCGCAAGGAGGATATCCCGCTGCTGGCCGGGCATTTTTTAGAAAAATTTACCCGGGAGGTGAACCGGGGCGTGGAACGGTTCAGCAGAGATGCCATGGATGAGCTCATGCTCTATCACTGGCCCGGCAATGTCAGGGAACTGTCCAACGCCGTTGAACGGGCCGTGGTGGTGTGCAAAACCACCACCATCACTCCCCAGGACCTGCCCATCGGAAGTACCCCGGACCAGCCGGCCCACCCAGCCGGGGTGGCATTGCATGATGTGGAAAAACAGCATATCCACACCATCCTGACCCGCACCGGCTGGCATATATCAAAGGCTGCCGGCATTCTGGGCATAGACCGGTCCACGCTTTACAACAAGATCAAACGGTATGATCTGAAGCCGGATTAAAAGGCTTTGTCTCCATGAAACCGCCCGGTCTGATTCTTGTGTCCCCTGTGGGCGATATTGCCGAAGATATCAGTGGGGCAGTGGCAGACAAAGTTGCAAAGGTGTTTAATACCGAGGTCCGGATCACCCCGCTTTTGCCGGACATTGCTTTTGCCTATGATGTGGACCGGCACCAGTACTGGTCCACCCGGGTGCTGGACGAACTGGAAAAAACAGCCCCTGATCACTGCCTCAAGGTGGTGGCCATCACCAAAAATGATCTGTTCATTCCCATATTGACCCATGTGTATGGAGAGGCCCAGCTCGGCGGCAAGGCAGCCGTTGTTTCCATCTTTCGGCTGAACACCGGCCTGGATGCCGCGGGTACGGCCGGGTTCACGGACCGGATTGTCAAAGAAGCGATCCATGAGCTGGGCCATACCTTTGATCTGCGCCATTGTGATGATCCGCTGTGCATCATGCATTACTGCCGCAAAATTGCAGATGTGGACCGGAAATTGAACCGGTTCTGCCGGTACTGCAGCATTTTCTTGTCCGACAGCATCAAGGCCCTGGAGAAATAAAGGTTTTTATCAACCGGTCCCTGTGTGCTTCCGGGATATTGCCCAGTATATCTTTAACCAGAGAGCCGCCGTCAGCTGCTTTCAATTGCGTGGCATCTTCCAGGAATGCATGCAGCTTTTCAACCTGGCCGGCCATGAACTGCCGGCTGTCTGCCATGAACAAAAGCTTTTTAAGATTCTGCTTGATATCCGGGCAGTGCACCAGGCATATCCACCCGTCGGTATACGGGGCGGTTGTCACCAGATCAGGATTCTTTTTCACTGCCGGGTTGACTTGGGTGATGACGCCGGAAACCGCAGAGGTAAATGGTATGGAATATCTGTTGCGAAACAGGGTGAACCCGGCCTGTCCCTGTGTGACTTGTTTGCCCATCAGGGGGATTGCCATGTGGTCAATTTTTCCCACAAGCCGGGAGGCAAAATCATCGATCCCCATGCGCACAACACCCTGATCTTCGATCTTCACCCAGGTGTGTCCGGCAGACAGATAATACCCTGCCGGCAGAAACACCCCGCTGACGGTTTCAAAGTCCATGGGCTGCATCATGGCATGCACCTTGAAATGGTCATAAAAATACTGGTCAAATTCACAGTCAATGCAGTGATACGCTTTAGGGCAGGCTTTAAAGGAAATTTTCCCCTTCATGTGGTGAATACAGGGGCGTTTGGCCAGCGGCATTTTTTTGAGCCGGTCCTGCCAGAACATAAGAGCGCCTTTTTTCCCGGAAGGAATCTTTCCCTGGTCCAGAAGGTGCTGGTTTTGTCTGCACACCCGGTTCAAGGCCCGGTCAAACCGGCAGCCGGTACAGGAAAAATCCGTGGGGCAATATTTTTTTGGGACCACCCCCGCCTGCATCCACAGGCACTGAGGGCCGGTTTTCTGTGTGGTTTGAAACTGTTCCATGGGATTTCTCCTTGCAGGTAAAAAAATTACAGAAAAGTCCGGGTCAGCCGGTCCCATCCCAGGGCCGGCAGGCTGCCGAACACATCTTTTTGCAGTACACCGCCGTCAGCGGCCAGGGGGCCTGTGATCTCTTCAATCATCTTTTCAAGGGCGGTGACGTCATTGTCCAGCCAGGCAATGCTGGTTTCATCATCCATCAGATGCTTTACCGCGCCTTTGATATCTGCATTGTGCACCGTGAACAGCCAGCCATCGCCGTAAGGGTGATCCTGGGAGAGATCAGGCCGGGATCTTACGGTTTCATTGACCCGGGTGATCACTCCGTTCACCGGGGAGCGGACATCTGCGTGGTTGTCTTTGCGGCAAATGCCCCAGCCGGCACTGGCCTGGTTCAGCTCCTGGCCCACCAGGGGCAGGTCAAACCCGTCCGGGCCTCCCAGCACCTTGAAGGAAAAATCATCCATGCCCACCCGGATGACACCGCCGCTGTCAATGGCGGCCCAGGTATGGCCTGAATGAAAATAATAACCGTCAGCCAGGTCAAACCCCTTGACCCGGGT
>JAIPDY010000026.1 GCA_021737445.1 Desulfotignum sp. | reverse complement strand
GGTACCGGCGGCAGCGCATACCGCCCCTGTCCCGGCGGTGCGGGCCGCCACATAAGCGGCCAGTCTGGCAATGGTGTTCAGGTCCCGCAGCCGCAGATCATCTGGCACGGCAAAATCAAACTGGGTGGCCACCTTGCCGAAGATCTCCACCTGCTTTACCGTGTCAATGCCCAGGTCTGCTTCCAGGTCCAGGTCATCATCCAGCATGTCCGGGGTATACCCGGTCTGGGCCGCAATGACATCCTTGACTGCAGCCGACACCTGATCAGCGGGCACTTCCCGGGTAACAACGCGTTCACCCGAATCCATGGTATGGGCTGCACCAGGCCGGGCAGATGCCTGGTCTGATACTTCAGGTATATGGGCAGCACCGGATGCAGGGGCGGACCGGGCCGCCACATATGCGGCCAGCTTGTCAATGGTGTTCAGATCCCGCAGCTTGAGGTCATCAGGCACGGGGAATCCGAACTGGGTGGCGATCTTGCCGAAAATCTCCACCTGCTTCACCGTGTCAATGCCCAGGTCTGCTTCCAGGTCCAGGTCATTTTCCAGCATGTCAGGGGTATACCCGGTCTGGGCCGCAATCACCTGTTTGATCTTTTCTGCTGCAAGGGCGCTGTCCTGCCCGGCACCGGATCCTGCCGTGCCTGACAGGTCCGTGGCTGCTGCCGGGTCCTGCCGGCCGGCAGGGGCTGAAGCCGGTGCAGATGCGGCAGCATCTGTTGCCCGGGGCATGGACCCTGCGCCAGAAGGCATAGATGCGGCAGGTGCAGGCATGGCCGGCACACGGGTGGTTTGGGGCTGTGTTTCAAGGGCGGCTGCTGCCGGATCTCCCCCCACCACGCACAGGGTGTTGTCAATGATTTTCAGCTCCGGCTTTTGTGCACCCGTGATATGGCGCAGCCATCTGTGAAATGCCAGGTTACCCTGGACAGCATTCTCCTGGATCCGTTTCACAAACATAAAGGCAAAGTGGGAACCGAATCCTGCAGACAAATGCAGGCCGTATTCACTGTCGATATTTTCCTGGCCGGAAAAATTCAGTTTTTTGAAATGACCGGGAATTTTGGTCAGATTGGCAATGGGCGGTGCCTTGCGCTGCTGCAGGGCCTTGACCAGGACCACATCTTCTATGGCCGCCCCCAGGGTATGGCCGGTGAACCCTTTGGTGTTTGAGATGCAGATGCTGTTCAAATGATCGGCAAAGGTGGTTTCCAGGGCCGTCACCTCGGCATCGGCACTGCCCCCCCTCGCCGGGGTATAGGTTTCATGGGACATGAACAACAGCTTGTCTGCATAGTTCTGTTTTTTCAGGCCGGTGCGCTTTTCCACCTTGTTGATGAATTTTGTCATCTCCTTTGCCATGTGGGGCACATCGATATTGTAGGTATGGTATGCTGAATTGGCTATGTGGGTGCCCAGGATCTCGCACTGGCCGTTCATGCCCCGCCGGCTCACCTCTGATTCCGCTTCGATGACCAGGCCCACGGCACCTGATCCGATAATGGTGCCGTTGCGGTCCTCATCAAAGGGCTTGGCCGCCTCTGATACCCGCTTTTTAATGGTGGCAGCCCCCAGGGCCAGAAACCCGGACCCCACCCACTGGTTCTGCTGGGAGGATGTGGCGTTTTCTCCGCCCACCACCAGAACCCGTTTGCACCGGCCGGTGCGGATCCAGTCCTCGGCAATGCCGATGGCCAGGGTGGTGGAGGCACAGGCCGAGGACACCAGGGTATTGGGGCCTTTGGCCTTGATGATCATGGCCAGGTGGGCCGATCCCAGAGGACAGGCATTGGCCAGAAAATTTCTGTCAAAGGTGTAGGTGGAAAAATCCTTTCTTTTCCTTGCTTTGGACTTGAAAAACCAGTCAGTGAGTTCCTCTTTGATCTCCATGTCCTTGATGCGCTCCATGAGAAAATAGTAGATTTTTTCAACCTCTTCATGGGGCCGCAGAAAGAATTTTTCATAATAGTATTTTTCCAGCTCCGCCATCAGGGTCTCGCCGTTGGGCCACAGAGAGGTGATGATGACACCGGTGTCCTCCTGCATCTCTGCAGGCAGGGCAAACCCGTCCGGCACCATGCTTCTGCCCCCTTTCATCTTTTTATACTGCATGACCAGCGGGATATTGGCATCCTTGAGTGCCTCGATGCCGGCTGCAATCCCCAGGGACATGGCCACATCATATTGTTCCTTGATGCCGTACTCATCGGTGAGGTCAAAATATCCCAGCTGGCCTGCCAGGTGGATCACATCCTCGGTACGGGTGATCTGAACAAACCGGGCATTGCCGTCCGGCTGCTTGTACAGCTTGGTGATGTTCTTGTCTGTGATCAGCTCCTGGTCTTCTCTGGTAAGGGGTTCAATGAAATTCTCCCCGTTGAGGATGGCATCAAAATTATCCTTGGCAAACACCCGGCGGCCCTTTCCGGGCAGCCCCACTGATACGCCGGAGATCAGAATCTTCCCGGTGTTGAAATCAAACCGGTCAATGGCATCAACGGCAGCCTCGCGCTTTCTGCGCTCAAACTCCTTGTAGAGTATCCGGTCCAGCAGTTCCTTGTTTTCCTCTTTAAATGCTTCAAAATCATGGGTCATATTGATCTGCGGTAACGCCTCCACAACCTGTTGTGTCTGGTTTTGTTCTTCTGTTTTTATTTGTTCATCTGAGGCTGCAACACTGCCGGAAATGTTCCCCGGCTGGTGTTCAAACAGGCTGTTGCAGGCAATCAGGTACTGGCGGCAGGCTGCAAATGATTCGGTTTCCCCATCTCTGGGATCCACGGTCACGGCAGTGCCGTATTCACCGATATTGATATGTTTGAGCAGGTTCACCAGGAGCCTGGACGGCCCGATTTCGATGAAATGGGTCCTGCCGGATACATACACATGCTCCACAGACCGGATGAACTCCACCGGGGATACGATCTGCCTGGCCAGAAGGTCCTTGACCTCATTTTCTTTTTCCGGATAGGGCCGGGCCAGGGTGTTGGAAATGATCTTTCCGAACCGGGTGGTGTTGAAACTGACCGTATCCAGAAAGGTGCGCAGTTCATCCGCAGCCTCCTGGAGCAAAGGGGTGTGAAAAGCGCCGGTAAGGTTGAGCTTTTTAAAGGACACCTCCTGCTGGGACAGATAGGTGCAGAATTTCTCGATATCCTCTGCCTTTCCCGAGACTGCGGTCTGCTTTTCACTGTTTTTATTGGTGATGTAAATGTTGGAAATAAAGGATTTGTGCAGCAACGCCTCGGTCTGTTTTTCGTTTTTAAACACCACCATGATTTTCCCGGGCTGTTTGACCGTGCTTTCATACATGAGATCCGACCGCTTGATGATCACGCGCATGGCATCTTCAAACCCCAGCATGCCTGAACAGAACAATGCCGTGTATTCCCCCACGGAATGGCCGATGAAATAGTCGGGGGAAAACCCCTCCAGCCCCAGGCGGGAACAGACTGCGGCAGATGAAAGAAAAACAGCCGGCTGGGTATTCTGGGTGGAGTTCAGTGCATCGTCATCACCGAACATGAGATCCAGAAGCGAATACCCCCGGATCGTAAAAAAAATCTCATCTCCCTTGTCCAGCACCTTCCGGATATGGGAATCGGCATCATACAGGGCTTTCATCATTCCCGGCCGCTGGGCACCCTGCCCGGAAAGCAGCGCCACCATGCGCAGTTTCTTGCCGCCCGGATCTGCGGAATAGGCAGTACCGGTCACCACCAGGTCATCGCCGGACACCTGTTTGTATTGGGCTTCGATCACCGGTTCCTGCTCTGCCTGCACACCGCGCTCCAGAACGTGGGGCAGGGTTCCCATGATAACATGGGCGTGGTTGCCGCCGATGCCGTTGACATTGGCGGCAAACCGCAAAGGCTGCCCCGGTTTTCTGTCAATGGGTTTTCGCGCTGGCTGCAGCACCGTGCTGTCATTGAGGGTGGAATGGTCTGGATCATAGTTGAAGTCCGGCAGGATCTTTCCTTTTGCATTCATGAGCATCATCTTGGCCAGGGCCACGGCCGGATTGGCTGCCTTGAAATACCCGAACTGGGGCTTGATGTTGCCGCAGTGCATGGTATGGGAGAAACCGGCCTGGATTACCTGCTGTTCGATCATGTCCCCGAACACATTGGAAAAGGCAAACAGATCCAGGTGACGGATCTCGGATTTTAAAACACCCGATCTTTTGTATGCCTCGTTAATCACGGATTTAAAAGTATGCTCTGACGGGGCCAGCAGGTGGTCCGGCACAGACGAGCGCACCGTGCACTCATGAATTTCTCCCAAGATTTCCATGCCTGCTTCCCTGGCTTTTTTCAAGGTGGTGAGCACATGGATGGCAGCCCCTTCTCCCATCACATATCCTTGGGCCCGGCTGTCAAAGAAGTAACCCTCTGTACTTGAGAGCAGTCCCAGGCGCTTGAAAGCCATGAGAACGGCAGGATACAGGTTGCAGTCCACACCGCCGGCCAGCACAAAATCCAGGTCTTTGTGCTTTAAGGACCTGGCCGCATTTCTGAGGGCAATGGTGGCGGATGCACAGGATGCGTCAATCACGTAATTGGCGCCATTGAGCCCGAAGTGGTTGGCGATTCTGCCGGAGATGATGTTGGACAAAAGCCCTGGCGTTGTGTCCTCGTTGTTTTCCGGAATGGTTTTTCTAATGGCGGCCACAAGACCGTCTGCCACAGCCTGGGTGACAGACTTGTCCACACCCTCACAGGCGGTGACGGCATTGGCAATGAACTGCTTTCTCACCCGGATGATATTTTTGCTCTGGCGCTCGCCGGCAATGGTGCCCAGGATCACCCCGGTTCTGGCCGGGCCCCCGTCCACTGACAAAAGCCCGGAAGATGACAGGGCCTCATCAGCTGCCTCCAGCCCAAAAATCTGGGCCCGCTCAATGGATTTGACCATGGTGGGGGGCATCCGGTATTTAAGGTTGTTGAATTGAAAATCTGTGACCATTCCGGCCTTGACCTTTGGCAGATGATAAATGGAATTGTTTGGAAAAGCGGCATAGGCATCATTGTCAAAATGGCCTTCTCCCAGTTGGGACAGCTGTTTTTCTCCGGATGAGAGTTTTTCCCAGAACTGTTTTGTGTTCTTTGCCCCGGGCAGAAACACGCCAAGGCCTGCCACCACGATGCGGTCATCATTGAAGTCATAGGCGGTGTCGGTAAAAATATCCCGGGTAAGGGGCTGGTATGCAGGGGTCATCTGCGCCACCACCATATGGTAGTTGATGCCGCCGAATCCGTAAGAAGACACCGCAGCCCTCCGGGGGGCGTTTTCCGGGCCTTTCCATTCGACCTGATCCTTGACAATAAACAAAGAAGAGTCTGCCAGATCATGGTTTTTGGACAAAGTTTCAAACCGGCCGTTGGGGGGCAGTATTCCGTTGTTCACTGCCAGAAGGGCCTTTAAAAAACCGGCTGCCCCGGCTGCCCCCAGCAGATGCCCGATCTGGGACTTGATGGAGGAGATGCCGGCATGGCTGTCTTTGTACCAGGTGTTCAGGGTTTCCAGCTCTGCTGCATCCCCGATGGTGGTGGAGGTGCCGTGGGCCTCGATGAACCCGATATCTTCAGGCGTGATCTCCGGCCGGGTGTGCGCGTAACAGCGCTGGACGCTGAGGATCTGGCCCCTGGGATTGGGGGCGGCAATGGCCTTGCCCCGGCCGTCGGAAGATGCCCCGATACCGTTGATGACACCAAATATTTTGTTGTTGTCCCTGATGGCATCTTTCATGCGCTTGAGTACGAATATAACCGACCCTTCCCCTAAAATAAACCCGTCGGCCCGCTGGTCAAACGGATAGGAGCCTTTTGCCGACAGGGTACCCATCTTGGCGAACCCGATAAAAGATTCCGGTGCCAGGTGGGTGTTCACACCACCCACGATCACCTGGTCATGCTCCCCGGACAGCAGTTCTCCCACGGCAGCTTCCACAGCGGTCACCGAGGACGCACAGGCTGCATCCACAATATAGTTGGCTCCCCTGACACCCAGATGCCTGGCAATGCGGGAGGCTTCAATGTTGAGCAGAATCCCGTGGACCGGATCATACCCTGTATGTTCTCCTTCCAGGCCCTGCTGCAGGCTCTGTTTAATGGCTTGTTTGTCCGCTTCAGACAGGTCAGCATAGGCCGGGGTTTTTTCCATCATGGACACCAGCTGGGGAAACCAGTATTTGAGCTGGAGGGTGTTGCCCAGTTCATTGGACAGGCAGGTGGCGATCACCACTGCGGTTTTCTGCGGGTCTTCACAGACAAATCGGTCATTTTCATCCAGCAGGCCGGCACTTTCAACCGCTTTGTACGCAGTTTCAAGCGCCATCTGCTGGCTGCGGGAAAGGCGCTTGGCCTTGTCCGGGGCATACCCGAACCGCTCAAAATCAAATGTAAAATGGTCCACAAATCCTGCCAGGGTTGTATAGGTTTTGTCTTCTGCACCCCGGTCCGGGCTGTAATACAATTTGTGGTCAAACCTATCCTCGGGCATCTTTTTTATGGAATAGCGTTTGTCCAGAATGTTTTCCCAGAATATTTCCGGGGTATCTGCATCAGGCAGGGTGCATCCCATGCCCACCACGGCAATCTCATCATTGATCTTGTTTTTTGTGCCGGAAAATATCTCCAGCTGGTTTAAATGATGAAACAGACGGGGCTTTGCAACAAAATAGGTATCATGGATCTGTTTTATGGTGATGCTGTCCTTAAAAAACGCCAGGCTGTCCCCCACCAGAAAATTGCCTTTTTCCCGGTGCTCATCATCCTTGAACCAGGTATAGTGCTCTTTTCCCGGCCGTTTGAAATCGGGTAAAAACCCTTTGGCACCGATGAGCAGGGACCCGATGTTCTTTTTTTCAAAGGAGCGCTTGCGCTCATCCAGGCTGACATTTTCCCGGATCATGGTGTCTTCGAGTTCCTTCATCATTTTTGCAAACCGTGTGGGGGCGGTGCGGGAGGCCAGCCCTAAGCTCTTGCCGATCACAACGGTTTCATTTTTTTCAACGATGATATCCTGGTATTGCTTTGTAACGCTTTTTGTGTCCACAATCTCTTTGGAAAACAGATAGGCCGTTCCCACCTGGAGCCCGATGCAGGCCCCTTTTGCCGCCAGAAAAGATGTCATGCCGGAAATAAAAAAGGAAGCAAAGCAGGTGGATATCCCGCCGGCAAACACCAGAGACAGTTTGGACAGATCCTGGTTTTTTGCCACCAGCCGTTCAATGGCTGCCTCCCAGAGCACCAGAGAGGACAAAAACCCCACATGGCCGCCTGCTTCTCCCCCTTCAAAAATAAACCGGACACACCCGCTTTTTATGGCATTTTCCATCATGGAAACCGAAGGGGTGTGCAGATAGGTTTTGGTGCCTGCCGCCTCAAGATCCCGCACCTGGGAGGGGATACCGCCGGCAAACAGGGCATAGGGAATTTTATATTTCTTGACCATGTCCAGGTGCTTGTGCACCATGGGATTGAAGGCTTCTATGCCCACAAGACCGGCCCCGCAGTTGGACACTTTTTCTTTTCCCCGTGACAGCATGTCATCAGCCAGGGAGGCCGGCAGAGATCCCACGGCAAAAAAGGGCAATGCCCCTGCCTCCAGGACCTTTGCGGCAAAATCCGGGTTGTCTGAGATATTGGCCATGGGACCCTGGATCAGGGGCAGGCGCGTGTTCTGATTTCTGGCAAAAGGAGAATTTTCCGTGACCGGATCACATTGGTCCACATAATCCAGATTTTTACCGATAACCGTGAAAAAATGGTGGATCATATCAGATAATTTATTGGATTCTTTTACAAAATTTCTGGCAAACAGCCCATCCTGGCCCATGTAGAAAAGTGACTGCACAAACTGCGCATCCTGGCTGTCAACGGCAGTGATCTCTTTGGCTATACGCGCATACAGTTTTTGTTCGCCATCGTTTTGCTCACCAAAAACCACGGCCTGCTGTTTGAGCTCTTTGACAATTTTGGTACCCAGCTTGGCAAACACCCGGAACACCTGTTTGTCCTGGATGCTTATTTCCGTGGAATCTCCTTCTTCCACCATGGCCAGCAAATTTTTAAAGGCCGGGGATACCGGTGCTTCATTTGCCAGCAGCACCTGGGTGTCCATCACAAAACCAGAGGCGCCTGCTGCCAGCATGCCGGCACCCGTGTACCGGCCCACCCCGCCATGGATGAACACCGGCCGGTCCTGATTCTTCAGATACCACTGCATGAGAATAAAAGAGGAGTATTTTGATACCTGTCCTGCGGCTTCATTGCCTTTGAGCACCAGGGCATGGGGGTCGGCTGCGGCAATGGTGTCCACAAGGCCGATATCCCTGATTTCCAGGAGCAGCTTTGTTTCCCCCAGGTCTGTGTTTCGGGGCAAAGGATCTGATTTTGTCACCGGCACAACCACAAGATCCAGGTTGGAAAATGCTTTTTTCTCCAGATCTTCCAGCAAGTGGGGATCAGATGTTGAAAGACGCAGACCGAAACTGATATTTTCCTTGGCCAGCAGCGCTGTTTTTTTTAAGATATCTTCCCTGGTCAGAAATTCGGTGTCAAACACAGGCAGGGCACCGGCTGCATAAACTGCGGTAAAATACGAAATATCAAATACCTTGACCGGGGTATAAATCATCAACGGCAGTCTGGCATGTAAAACTCTTGTAATCATGGTATATCTCCAATTTGGTTTCCTGATTTTCCCAGGGACCTGTTTTTTTAAAGGTGATCCTTAAATATATTATCAAAAATCATGCCAGCTGAGATCAAATACACAACCGGCTGAATTAAAGGATCTTTTTTTCCTCTCCTGGCAAATCTGTCACACCGGCATGTTTTTTTCTTGCATTTTATGAATGCTGATTGTACAAAAATGCTCATCACACAAACCCAAGGACAGATCATGAAAAAAGCCATACTCACCCAGACAGAGCGAAAGTTTTTTAAAACCGTTTACAATGCAGCGTTTGCCAACCCTTTCAGTGAACTGAGAGAACGCCTGGACCGGAAAATCGCCGGGCTGTTTCCGTCGGCGGCCCGCAGGGAAAGCAAAGACATGTGCGTGCTGGAAGTGGACCGGCAGCTCAGGAAACTGGAGCGCCAGAACAGGGGGGATATCAACCAGTACACGGGTGATGACCAGGAGGTGTTGCGGGTGGTATATCTGTTTGATATTTTCCACAAATTCCGGGACCGGTTTGATCAGCTGATCCAGGACCAGATCGCGGCCCAGGATGAACCTGTACCTGTGGAGTTTGTGGATGAAGCCCGGGCAATGATGAAGGAAAAAGGGTTTTCCATTCCCTCTTTTTACCATTATTTTGCCCTTTCTTTCCAGCTTCGCCGGGCCTTTTACTTTATCTCCAAAACCCTGGTGGGAAAAAGTCCCTGCATGAAAACGTTTAAAAAACATCTCTGGTACAACGTGTTTACCTATAACATCGGGCTGTATGACCAGCATCTGTGGGACAAAATGGAAGATTTCTCCACCCTGCTTCTGGGAGAAACCGGCACAGGCAAAGGCACTGCTGCCAAAGCCATCGGCATGAGCGGGTTTATTCCCTTTGATGGGAAACGCAACTGTTTTGTTCAAAGCTTCACCCGGGCATTTTCATCGTTGAACCTGTCCCAGTATCCGGAAACCCTTTTGGAATCAGAACTGTTCGGCCACACCAAAGGGGCGTTTACCGGGGCTGTGGAAGATTACCAGGGGGTGCTGGACCGGTGCAGTCCCCATGGTGCCATCCTGCTGGATGAAATCGGGGAGATTCCGGACCATATTCAGATCAAACTGCTGCGGGTTCTCCAGGAAAGAACCTTTACCCCGGTGGGCGCCCATGCGTTGTCCCGGTTCAACGGCCGGGTAATTGCCGCCACCAACCGCCCGAAAAACGATATCATGGACGGCAGGGTGTTCAGGGAAGATTTTTATTACCGGCTGTGCTCAGATATCATTGACGTACCGCCCCTGCGGATCCGGATCCAACAGGACCCGTCTGAACTCGATGACCTGCTGGATTTTACGGTCACCCGCATGACCGGGCTTTCTTCTTCAAAAATCACAGACAAAATCAAAAGAATCATTGACCGCCGCCTGGGAAACCATTATAGCTGGCCGGGTAATGTCAGAGAACTGGAACAATGCGTCAGAAGCGTGCTGCTCAGGCGCGATTACCTGGGCAAACAGGCCTCCGGAGATCTGTCTCTTTCCGGTTTCCTGTGCCAGGGCATCCTGGCTCAGGATCTGCCGGCTGCCGACCTGTTGTCCGGATACTGCACCCTGCTGTATGACACCTGCGGCACCTATGAAAAAGTGGCACGGAAAACCGGCCTGGACAGACGGACCGTTAAGAAATATATCATGAACCATAAAAAAAAATAGGGAACCCCATGCTCTCTTTTCTGCCGCCACCCCTCAAGGGTGTGTTGTCCTTTATGATCTATCTGGTCAACACCATTTTACTCACTGTACCGCTGATACTGATCTCTTTGCTCAAGTTTATTCTTCCTTTTAAACCGGTGGTGGTGATCCTTGACCGGATCCTCATGGGCATTGCCGGTCTGTGGATTCATATCAACTCCCTGAGCACGGATCTGTTTTGCAAAATTGACTGGGATATCCGGGGTCTGGACAAACTCAACCCAAAAGAGTGGTACCTGGTTCTGTCCAACCACCAGTCCTGGGTGGATATACTGGTGCTCCAGAAAATACTGCACAAAAAAATACCCATGCTCAAATTCTTTTTAAAAAAGGAACTGATCTGGGTCCCGTTTCTGGGGCTGGCCTGGTGGGCCTTGGATTTTCCATTTATGAAACGGTACTCCAAAGAGCTGCTGGCCAGATATCCCCATCTGAAAGGCAGGGACCTTGAAAGCACAAAAAAGGCGTGTAAAAAATTCCAACACACCCCGGTTTCCATCATGAATTTTGTGGAAGGCACCAGATACACCCCGCAAAAAGCTAAAAATTCATCCTTTTCCCACCTGCTTACCCCCAGGGCCGGGGGCATTGCCTTTGTCCTGGGATCCATGGGCCAGTACCTGAACAAGATCATTGATGTCACCATTGTGTATCCAGACCGGGTACCCAGTTTCTGGACCTTTATCTCCGGCAGAACCCGGAAAATCATTGTGGATTTTCAAGTGCTGGACCCAGGATGGCAGTTGAAAGGGGATTATTTTAATGATCCGGATTTCAAGGAACGGTTCTGCCGGTGGCTGAACCGGCTGTGGCAGGAAAAAGACCAGAAAATTGAGCGGCTGCTTTCCTAAAAAAAGGCCACCAGCACCCCTGTCAGGAAAAATGAGGACTCAATCAGAAATTCAACCTGAAGCCCGGACATCTGTTTTTCTTTTTCAAAGGATTTTATCAGCAGCAGCATCAGACCGGGTACCAGGACAAGCAAAAATGCAATTGAAAATGACATTCCTGCCAGCCAGGCACCTGCCAGCAGAGCCATAACACCCACCAGCGTATATTGAATCAGGAAAAAACTCTTTTTCTCTCCCAGAATAATGGGAAGGGTTTCTCTGCCGGCTATGCGGTCTCCCTGAATAGCCATGATATCAAAAAACGCGGTACGGCTGAACACAAGGCCGGCAGAATAAAAAAATGCCGCCGTCATCCATGCAGGAGAACTGCTGGTGTCAACCGCCGGCAGGATACTGGTGACAATTCCCCAGGCCATGGTGATCAAAATGGTTTTGGATCCGGGGATATCCTTAATCCGTCTGATGCGGTTTTTACCCCCCCCCTGAGGAATGATTTTCAAATTATAGGCCAGCCCCAGCAGGCTCATGACCAGAAGAATGAAAAATGAGACCACACCTGTTGTCAATGCCAGATACAACCCGGCCCCGCCTGAACACAGGGCCAGGGCAGCCAGAGCAATGCGGTGCTCTTTGTAGAACACCGCCCGGTCCGGACGGTTATAGGTATCTGATTTGATGGCAAATATATTGTTAAGTACCTGCATGGACAAAACATAGAGCATGGCAATGGCCGCGTTAACCAGTGTATGGGGCAGTTTCTGGATCACGGAACAGGCATAGGTCAGGCTTCCGGCACCCATGGCCAGCAGCAGGTTGGTTTTTAACAAAATCTCCTGGATTTTGGATACGAACCCTGCCACGGGGCGCTGATGATTAAGGTGCCGGGCAACCCGGGCACAGGTATCTGTGATGATCCAGTTGGGGGTGGATGCACCGGCAGTGATGGCAATGGACCGGGTGCCTGCCAGGGCCGTGAAATCAATTTCAGACACATCTTCAATCTGGTTGGTCCGGGCATGGCTCTGGGCTGCCACCTGGGCCAGCCTTTTTGTATTACCGCTTTGTCTGCCCCCCACCACAATCACTGCATCATGGGCTGCTGCCAGCTGCCTGACCTCCTGCTGCCGCCGTTCCGTGGACCCGCAGATGGTGTCAAACAATCTGTAATGGGGCCGGTTTTGGGCACACCAGGCTTTTATCTCATCATAAAAGGCTGTGTTCTGGGTCGTCTGGGCCACCACCACAGCGTTTTCAAAGCGCGGCAAAGCCTTTAACTGATCCATGGCAGTCACTGTATGCCCTTTGCCCCGGGCATATCCCAACAGCCCCATCACCTCGGGATGGTTTTTGTCACCGATAATGATGGTGGCATACCCTTTTTGTGCATATTTGTTGATGATCACCTGGACCCGGACCACCCGGGGACAGGTGGCATTGATGACAGTGAACCCGGCTTTTTCCAGGGCAGCTTCATCTTCCGGAGGCACCCCGTGGGCACGGATCAACACAATGCCGCCCCCTTTTTCAGGGATGGTATCCATACGAAAAATCCCCTTGGTCTCCAGCATTTCCAGCACCTGGGGATTGTGGATCAGGGGGCCGTAGGTAAAGATCGGTTCTCCGGAGCTGTTGGCGGCATCCAGCACCATGTCCACGGCCCGTCTGACTCCCATGCAGAAGCCGGCGGTTTTTGCAACAGTAATTCTCATGAAACAGTGATCAGCAGATCCACCAGCCGTGTAAATTCAGATTGGGATGAAAAATTGATCTCAATGCGCCCTTTTTCCCCGTTCTTGCGAATTTTTACCGGAGACTGGATATGGTGGGAGATGCGGGTGGAGGTATTTTCCAGAAATGCCTGTTCATGGGGTGACAGTTTTTGGGCCGGTTTCGGGGCCTTCTTTCCGGCCTGCTTCACCAGTTGTTCTGTTTTCCGGACAGACAGGCCCTGGCTGATCACCTGCGCAAACAAAGCCAGCTGAATTTCCCGGGAGCCGGCACCTAAAAGGGCTCTGGCATGGCCCATGGAAATTTCATCAGCCAGCAGGCTTTGTTTGATTTTTTCGGGCAGTCCCCGCAGCCTGAGCAGGTTGGCGATGGTGGAACGGTTTTTTCCTATCTTCTGGGACACCTTTTCCTGGGTATAGCCAAATTCGTCAATAAGCCGGAAATAGGCTTCTGCTTCCTCCAAAACATTCAGATTTGCCCGCTGAATATTTTCAATAATGGAAACTTCCAGCACCTGTTCATCAGTAAGGTCTTTTATCACAACTGGCACATGGGTCTGGTTTGCGGCCCTTGCCGCCCGCAGCCGCCGTTCTCCGGCGATGAGTTCATAAGCCCCGTCCATATGCCGCACCAGCAGGGGCTGCAACACCCCCTGCTGGGCTATGGAGTCTTTAAGACGGGCCAGCTCCTCTTCATTGAAAACGGTTCTGGGCTGGTACCGGTTGGGAGCGATATCCCCCACCGGGCACATGAAAAAGTTAGTTTTCTTACCCTGGGCATCCATGTCAAAATCTGGAATAAGCGCGGAAATTCCCCTGCCCAGACCGGTGTTTTTCTTCTTTTTGTCCATCATCGCTTCAGCAGCTCCCTGGCAAACGCCATATATCCTTTTGATCCTTGTGAGTGCTTATCATATAACACAACCGGCAGACCATAGCTGGGTGCCTCCCCCAGTTTCACATTCCGCGGTATTTTGGTTTTGAATACCAGGCCTTTGAAATATTGTCTGGCATCCTCCACCACGTTCTGGGCCAGGTTGGTGCGCCGGTCAAACATGGTTAAAAGGATGCCTTTGATTTTCAATCCCGGATTAAACGATGATTTGACCCGCTTGACAGTATCCAGCAGCTGTCCAAGTCCCTCCAAAGCAAAAAATTCACTCTGAAGCGGAATCAATACAGAATGGGATGCCACAAAAGCGTTCAGGGTCAGAAGGCTCAATGACGGCGGACAATCAATTAAAACATAATCAAATTGGTCTGCCACCGGTGTCAGAAGCTGCTTCAGCCTGGCTTCCCGCTGGGAAACCGATACCATCTCGATCTCAAATCCGATAAGATCCACATTTGCGGGCACAAGGGTCAGTTTGGGCAGCATGGTGGGGAACATAAGGTCCTGGATATCTGCCTCCCCGATGAGCCCGTGGTAAAGGGAAGATTTCAGGCCTGGTTTTTCAACTCCCAGACCGGTGGTGGCGTTTGCCTGGGAATCACAGTCCACCAGCAGTATTTTTTTTCCCAGCAGAGCCAGGGCTGCAGACAGGTTGACGGCCGTGGTGGTCTTGCCCACCCCTCCCTTTTGATTGGCTATGCTGATAATCTGCGTCATAATCAAATTCTCATATCACAGTTAAAGACCTGAAGCAAACAAGGAATATCAGGAAACAAAAAAAACCCGGCAGACGCCTGTTACGTCCTGCCGGGTTTATGGTATAGGGTCAGGCTTGGCTTATTGGCTTATTGCGGTTCCTTGCAATAAGCCAATAGCCAAGCCTGACACCACTTTCATTTCTACATGGCGGATTCCGGATGGAACACATCCACCTCTTTGAGGTCATCTCCCAAATATTCGCGTTCATTGGGGCCCAGAATGCCCAGGGACAGGCACAGCAGTGTCCACAGATGCACGGTTTCCCAGGCATGGTCGTTCACCTCTGACATGTCATGGACCTGGGCATGGCAGTTATGGCACGGGGTGATGCAGTAGTCTGCCCTGGTGGCCAGGATCTGGTTGGCCTTGGTCTGGCCGTATGCCCGGCGCTGCTCCTGGAATCCCGACTGGAGATACCCGCCGCCGCCGCCGCAGCAAAAATTGTTGGACCGGTTGGGGGTCATGTCAATAAAATTTTCTTCGCCCACAACCGCCCTGACCACATACCGCAAATCTTCTGCCACCGGATCGCCCAGGGTCTTTCTCACCAGCTGGCAGGGATCCTGGACAGTGAACTTGATCTGCCGCTCCTTGTTCCAGTCCGAAGAGGGGTTGAGCTTGCCCTCTTTGATCCACTGGGCATACAGCTGAATAATGGATTTGATTTCAAAGTTGTAAGGGATGTTGAATTTTTTCAGTCCTGCCAGGACTGCAAAGAGTTCATGCCCTCACTCCGTGTTGAGCCAGACCTTACAGCCCAGATCCTCCACTGCTTTCACCTTGGTGCGGACAATTTTTTCCCAGTTTTCATTATCAGCTGAGAACAGGCAATAGTTTTCCGCGGCCCAGCCTTTGGTGCCGTAGGTCCAGTCAGCACCTGCCAGGTGCATGATTTTCCATAGAGGCACCATTTCATCCGGCTCGGTCACAGGTTCTCTGGAGTTTTGATTCAGAAAGTAATGGGCCCCTTCCCGGTTGACATCTGCGGCCATTTCTGCAAATTCGGGCTGGGCTTCCTGGTATTCTTCGAGCACATCCTCCACAACAAACTGGAAATCCTCCTCATTGGCACCCATGGCGGAACAGGTATCATTTTTCAATGCCATGTCACAGGAACCGACAATGCCCTTGGGCTTGTCCTCTTTCTTCCAGGTGGCCCTGGCATTGAACACCAGCTGCGGGATATTGATCTGCATGGGGCACACATACATGCACCGGGTGCACATGGAACACATCCATACCCAGTTGGTGGTCAAAATTTCCTCATCCATGCCCAGGGCAGCCATGCGCAGAAACTTTCTGGGATCCATTCCCTCAAGCCCTGTGGCCGGGCATCCTGATGCACATGCCCCGCACGTCAGGCAGGCGTTCAGATTTCCGCCCTCAGGCAGAAGCTTCATCACCTTATCTTTAAAGGCGCTCTTTCTGGCACCCCCGATCTTAATCGCTGTTTGCGTCATTGGTATTCATTTCCCCCTACTTTTAGGATTCATATTTAAAGTGATATACTTTATCTATAATACCCCTGTCTATTTTACCGCAAGTTTTTAAAGCAACTTTCCTTTTCCCTTATTATTGGAACCATGTCAAGAAAAATTGCCGGTCCGGTTTAAGAATTTGACATTTTGTGTCCCTGTGCTAGTATGGCATGGCACACTACAATTTAAGTTTAACCGGCAAACCTGGCCCAATAATATAAAAGATACTGCAAAACAATATCCTATTCCCAGAAACCATGCAAAAACCAACAGACACCCGCCAAAAAAAACCGGAAGCAGCAGAAAAAAAACGGAACCAGCACCGGTTCAACCTGCCCTCACACCTGAACTTTATGCCTGATCTGCCGGTCACTGCCAGAAAAGATGAAATTATTGATGCCGTAAAAAACAACCAGGTGGTGATCATATCCGGAGAAACCGGGTCCGGCAAAACCACCCAGATCCCCAAGTGCTGCCTGGCAGCCGGTTGCGGCACCAGGGGCATGATCGGCTGTACCCAGCCCAGGCGCATCGCCGCAATAAATGTGGCCAAACGTATTGCCTTTGAACTGGGACAACCCCTGGGGCAGTCTGTGGGATACAAGATCCGGTTTGATGACAAGGCCCCGGCCGGGGCCTGCATCAAGCTGATGACAGACGGCATCCTGCTGGCGGAAACCCAGCAGGACCGCCTGCTGAAACGCTATGACACCATTATTGTGGATGAGGCCCATGAACGCAGCCTGAACATCGATTTTACCCTGGGTATCCTGCGCCGCCTGGTAAAAAAACGAAAATATCTGAAACTGATCATCACTTCGGCCACCATCGATACCCAGAAATTTTCCGATGCCTTTGACAAAGCCCCCATAATAGAGGTCTCCGGCCGCATGTTTCCTGTTGAAACCATTTATCAGCCTATCCTGGGGGAAACCGGAGACAAACAGAACCCGGAAGACCATGGGTATGTAGAGGCAGCAGCCGAGGCAGCCCATTTTCTTTTGTCCACAACCCGGTCAGGGGACATGCTCATCTTCATGCCCACGGAACAGGATATCGGTGAAACCATGGAACTGATCCGGGGAAAACAGCATCCTGGCGTCACCATCCTTCCCCTGTTTGCCAGGTTGTCGGCAAAAGAACAGGCCAGAGTGTTTTCCCGGACCCCGGGCAGAAAAATCATTGTATCCACCAATGTGGCGGAAACCTCTTTGACCATTCCCGGCATCAAATATGTCATCGACACAGGACTGGCACGCATTCCCAGCTATTCCCCCAGAACCCGCACCACTGCTTTGCCGGTGCAGCCCATCTCCCAGAGCTCCGCCAACCAGCGCCTGGGCCGGTGCGGACGGGTGGAAAACGGGGTGTGCATCCGGCTGTATGATGAAGATGATTTTAACGGCCGCCCGTTTTTCACGGCCCCGGAAATTCTGCGCAGCAACCTGGCTGAGGTGATTCTGCGGATGATCTCCCTGAATTTAGGTGATGTCCAGGGGTTCCCCTTTATTGATCCGCCTGCTGCCAAAAGCATCAAAGACGGGTTTGACACCCTTGTGGAACTGGGAGCGATCCAAAAAAAAATTCGATCCAAAAAACAAAACCAGGCATTTGTCCTGACCCGAATCGGGCAGATCATGTCAAAGATCCCGGTGGACCCCAAACTGTCCAGAATCCTCATTGCGGCAAAAAAAAACAACTGCCTGGCGGAAACCCTTGTGATTGTCACGGCCCTGTCCATTGCCGATGTCCGGCAGCGGCCGGCGGAAAAGGCGGCTGCCGCAGACCAGCAGCATACAAAATTCAAAGACCCCACTTCAGATTTTGTAACCCTTCTCAACATCTGGAATGCCTACAAAGCGCAGGAAAAAAATTCCCGGTCCAGAAGCAGGCTGCGGCAGTTCTGCGCAGACTATTTTCTCTCATTCAAGCGCATCCGGGAATGGCAGGACATCCACAGCCAGATCCGGCGCAATCTAAAAGAGCACGGATTTTCCGATTTTTCCCTGTTCACTCCTTTGCCCGGTACAGACCAGCTCAAATCCAGAGAACATGACATTGGGGGACCGCTGTACATCGCCCTGCACAAATCTTTGCTGGCCGGATACCTGTCCCACATCGCCCACAAAAAAGAAAAAAACATCTACACTGCGGCCAAAGGCCAGCAGGCCATGATTTTTCCGGGGTCCGGCCTGTTTGACAAGGCAGGTCCCTGGATTGTGGCAGGAGAGTTTGTCAAAACCAGTCAGCTCTTTGCCAGGGGGGTGGCAAACATCGATCCTGCCTGGCTGGAAGAGATCGGGAAAGACCTGTGCACCCGCACATACGCAGAACCCCGCTGGGAAAAAAAACAGGGACAGGTCATGGCCACAGAACAGGTGTCTTTGTTCGGCCTGATCATCGTTACAGGCAGAAACGTGGCCTATGGAAAGGTCAATCCGGAGGAGGCAGGGGAAATTTTTATCCGCAAAGCACTGGTGGAAGGAGAGATCCATCAGAAATTTTCCTTTATGGAACATAACCTTGCACTGATACAGGAACTGGAAGATTTGGAACATAAAACCCGGCAGCGGGACATACTTGTCAGCCAGGAGGACATCTTCTTGTTCTATCACGCCCGCCTTCCCGAACCGTTTTACAATATCAACACCTTTGCCAGGTTTTTGAAAGACCGGGGAGGCGACCATTTTCTGCGCATGACCCGCCAGGATCTGGAAAAAACCATGGTGGATCAATCCCGGCTGGCCCTGTACCCGGATGTTCTGGATACGGAACAGGGCAATTTTGCCCTGTCATACCAGTTCAATCCCGGGAATGAGGCAGACGGGGTCACGGTAAAGGTCCCGGCTGATTCGGCTGCCCGTCTTAGGCACACCGCCCTGGAAAAACTGGTGCCCGGAATGTTTGAAGAAAAGATTGCAGGCCTTATTAAGGGACTGCCCAAACAATACCGGGTAAGGCTTATGCCGATCCAGAAAACAGCCGCCCGCATCGCAAAAGATCTGCCCAAAGACAACACGCCTCTTTTTTCCCAGTTATCCGCCTTTATCCAGAAACACTACAGCTTTACCATCCCTGCCACTGCCTGGTCTGACGAGAACCTGGCTGACCATTTAAAGATGCGGATCTCCATCCGGGACCACAGGGATAAAGAGATCACATCCCTTCGGGACCCTTCCATCTTACAGCAGTTTCCGGTAACCCGCCCCAAAAAAGAGACTTCCGCATTTGAACAGACCTGCAAAAAATATGAGCGCACCCATATCACAGGCTGGACTTTTGCTGATCTTGCGGAAGAAGTGCCTGTTACCGAACCTGACGGATGCATACGCAGGGTGTATCCCGCACTGAAGATCGAACACAACACCATAAGCCTGCGTTTGTTCACCGATCAGCAGGCGGCAGAGGCTTCCCATGCCCAAGGTGTACGGTATCTGTATGAAACCGCCTTTGCCAAAGAGTTTACAGCCATTAAGAAAGATATCCGCTCCACGGCTGATATCAAACAGATTGCTGCCTGTTTCAACGGCCAGGCAGGTTTCCAGAAAGCGATCTATACCTGTATCACAAAGGAGCTGTTTGAAAAAAATATCCGGACAAAAGCCGCATTTGATGCCCATATCGAAAAAATCAGGCCCGCACTCTACCAAAAAACAAAACAGATGCTGGCAGACATCATGGCAGTGGGCAAAGAATATGAAAAATGTTATTCACTGATACAGTCATTGTCTCTCAAATATGAAAACAGGCCCCAGGCCAGCCGGATTCTCACCCTTCTGTCTGATGAACTCAAAAACCTGGTGCCCCCCCATTTTTTATCCCTGTATACCATGGAAAGAATCGGGCACCTGCCCAGATATGTGGCCTGCATCAGAATCCGGGCACAGGGGGGGACGGACAACCCGGTGAAAGAAACCGCCAAGGCAAAAAAACTGACCCGGTTTGAACACCATCTTTCCAAACAGCTGGCATCCCTGTCTGAAAAGAGCTCTTCTGAAAAAGCACAAAAGGTGGAGGCGTGTTTCTGGCTTTTGGAAGAGTATAAAATCTCTGTTTTTGCCCCGGAAATAAAAACCGCTGTCAAGGTATCTGCCAAACGCCTGGACAAGGAACTGCTGACCCTGGCCACCATGATCTGAACCGTGGCCCTGCTCGTCATTGAAAAAAACTATCCGGACGGCTGGTTTTTCAAGCGGTTTCGCACCTGGTTTTCCAGGTGCTGGATCACCTGTGACAAGGCCCTTGTTTCCCGGATGGGACCGGAATTATTCCACCCTGCTGCCAGGGCCTGTTTTTTTTTATCCCGGAACTGTTCCAGAGATTCCACCAGGGTTTTCCAGGCAAACAGTTTCTGGAGCACATGCCGTTCCTCCGGGCCCAGGTCTGCTGTATCAATTGTCTTTCCATTTTCTGTTGTAATGATCATTCTTTCTTTGTTCCTGTGAATCGTCCTCTTTTTCATCTGGACAGGATTTGTCAGCACGCCATTGCCGGGCTTCTGCTGCGAAACTATTGGTCTGGGCGTAAAGATATCAGAAAATGGCATGCCGGTAAAACATCTTGCAAAAAATACAGACCACTGGATATCCTGCCATAGTAGCTTGTGCTTCTATGGGGAGCCCCTGGTGGTGTCCTGTGAACGGACCGTCAGATCCGGAGGGGGCCTGGTAAAATACCCCGGGATGGTTTTCAAACAGAGAGCGGGTCCCCGCTCTACATTGTCCTTATGCAAACAGGCCCCCGCAGATCCCGGGCCGGGCACAGGGCACCACCAGGGGCGGTGCTCGGGAAATCTTTCTGCTCAGAGCGATCGAAAATCCGGCAT
>JAIPDY010000025.1 GCA_021737445.1 Desulfotignum sp. | reverse complement strand
CTGGGAAAAGGCAAAATGGTCGGTTCTGCAGTACAGCACGGCATACACCGCTGTGGGCGCATCTGGGAAATTCAGTTTTCGGAAAACCGTGAGCACTGGTGTGTCCGGCACCAGATCCAGCAATTGTGCTGTTGCAGGATCAGGTACAGCCACGGTAAAGGTCTGGGTGCCGTTTTCCGGAACCAGGTGATACTGGTCTGCCACCAGTTTTGATAAAGATTGTGTGCCGATTTCCAGGCGGTCCAGATGTCGAAAAAGTTCCGGGTCCAGAAAAATGTCTTCTTTGAGTACGGGTGTCCCTTGTGCTGTGATCAGTCGGGACAGAAAAAATGCAGAAGATTCATTAAACGGATTGTCCGGCTGTTGTGTGACCGGTACCAGGGATACCGGACTCACAGGGGTTTTTTTTATATCAATTCCCTGGGTGAGAAACGCCTGGGAGGTGCCGCCTAAAGAAAACAGATCCACGCTTGGCGGCGCCGGCAGCACAAAGCTGCCTGCGCCCCGCCTGCGCCGGATCAGTTTTTTTTGCACCAGCACGTCCATGGCCTGGCGCACAGTGGGACGACCGATGCGGTATTGCTTTGCCATGGCGGTTTCAGACGGAATGCTCTCACCGGGCCGGTACGCACCGGATTTGATCCGGTCCGTGATAATCTCGGCCAGCTGGTGGTACAAAGGGATTGGGGAATTGGGGTTGAGCATGTCATCCTCATGCATCTGCCGGTTATTTTTTCACCGGCACCATAAAATATATTGGTCAAGTTGTCAAGACATATTTATGTGTATGAGAGGGTCATTGCATGCAAAAACAACGTCACATATATTGCCATAGCCCTCTGCAGATGCCAATGCTGCTGCCCACCCCTTTAAATTACATCAGCCGACAAGTGCTTTTTCCAGCCGGTCCACCAGGAAATCCATTTCCTGCTCATTGATCACCAAAGGCGGGGAGATGCGGATGGTGTGTCCATGGCTGTCATTGACCACAAGCCCCAGTTTCAGCAGTTTTCTGCAAAATTCCATGGCATTTCCTTCTTTTACTTCAATGCCGATGAACAATCCTTTGCCCCGGACCTCCTTGACATGGGGGGACCGGGCCCCGATATCCTGGATGCGCTGTATGAGGATCTCTCCTTTTTTTGCGGCCTGTTCCGCCAGTTTTTCCTCTTCAAACACCTTGAGAGATGCGGTGCCGGCAACGCATGCCAAAGGATAGCCCCCGAAGGTTGAGCCGTCCGAGCCCTTGGAGAAAACCATGTCCATGAGTTTTGTGTTGGTGATGAACACGGACAGGGGTACCAGGCCGCCTGACAGGGCCTTGCCCAGGATCACGCCGTCCGGTACAATGTTTTCGTGCTCAAAGCAGAATTTTTTGCCGGTTCTGCCCATGCCCACCTGTATTTCGTCTGCCATCAGCAGCATGTCGTGGTCATCGCACAGCCGGCGCAGCCCGGCCAGAAACCCTTTGGGCGGAATAAGCATGCCCCCTTCCCCCTGGAACGGTTCCACCAGGATGCCGCAGGTGTTGGGGGTGATGGCGTTTTTCACCGCTTCGATATTGCCGAATTCCACGGACACAAACCCCGGTGTAAGGGGACCGAACCCTTCATAATTCTTTTTCTTTGAGGAGAAAGAGACAACGGAAATGGTGCGGCCGTGGAAATTGTTGTTGAACACAATGATCTCCTGTCTGCCGTCCGGGATGCCCTTCTGCTTGAATCCGTAATACCGCATGGTCTTGATGGCGGTTTCAACAGATTCCACCCCGCCGTTTTTGGGCAGTACCTTGTTGCCGTGATTCCCGAAGCGCGGAGCCATCTGGGGGGCGAACCTTGCTGCTTCAGACAGAAAAATGCCCAGAGGATCGGTAAACACCACATTGGACAGCACAGATGCGTAATTGCCGATCAGGGCATCCATGACCGCATTGGTGATGGTGGGGTGATGGTGGCCGGGATTGGCTGCAGAATAGGCTGCCAGGCAGTCCAGATATTTGTTGCCTTTGTCATCGGTGAGCCAGCAGCCTTTTGCATGCCGCACCACCACATGAATCCTTTCATAATGGTGTGCCCCGAAATCGTTTTCCAGATGAAAGATGGTGTCGTCGGTTTCATTGGAAAACCCGTCAAAATAATGTATTTTTCTCATGCTGGTCATGGCCCCTTCTCCTTAATTGTCTTTTTTTATGAGTTGGTACAATTGTTTTTCTTCATCTGTCAGGCCCTGGTGTGTGCCCAGGGTTTTTTCCAGAAAACAGTGGTAAAAATCGTGGCGCAGGCTGTCTCTGTTGGCCACCACAAACCACTGGTTCCTTGTCCAGTTGATGGGGGATACGTCTTCGTTACCCACTTCAAAAATGCCCACCAGGGCCTCGCTCTTGTCGGTGATGATGTCAAAAGACCGGCCTCCGATGGTTGCAATCAGGTTTTCATGGTCAGGGTGGGTGACCTGTACCGCAAACCTGTGGGGGATATCTCCCATGGCAATGTACCGGATGGCCACCCCTTTTTTCTCCGCTTTTCTCAGGTCATTGCACAGGTGTTCGTCTGCCTCCGGAAACAGCCGGGCATAAATTTCTGTTTTTGCATTCTGGATCATGTGTCTTGCTTTTTCCATGACATTGTCATACCCGGTCAGGGTCCAGATGAACTCCAGATCGTCTTTACGGTCTGCCCGGGCGATCTCTTTTTCAAACGCCTGGATGGTGCCTTCAAAATTGTGCCGCAGCCGCCGCACCAGTTCATCTGCGGGCAGCGGGGCATACAGGCCGGTGTTGACTTCAATGACAAATCCCTTGGCGGTGAGGCTGCGCAGCACATCGTAAATTCTGGACCGGGCAATACCGGATATCTTGCTCAGCTGGGATCCGTTCACCGGATGGTTTCCCACCAGGGCAATGTAACAGGACGACTCATACTGGGAAAACCCCAAATCCATGAGTCTGGATCTGTCCGCCACTGTCCGCTCCTTGAATAATTGTGTATGATAATTGTTGCTACTTTAATAGCAACATAATTAAAACTCTGGATGATTGTCAAGTGTTTTTTTTATCCTGATTGACAACACCACCGGTTTGGCAGTAAAAAATAAGATATACCTGTTTGTAAAATATGAAGAGAGGAATTTAGGGCACTGCCTTAAAAATAATTGGAAAAATTGCATGTCCCGTGCCGGATTCACTGCCGGCTTGTCCGCAGATAACTGTGGATAATTTTCCAAAAAAAGGAGGTCCCATGGAAACAAAAACCATTACCACCCGGCTCATGAAAAACGAAGATTTTGACGCGGTCGTCCGGATTGACACTAAAGTGCTTCACCGTGCCAGGCCGGATTATTATCAGAAAAAATTCCAGCGGCTCATTAAATCCAACGACTGCATCGAAACATCCCTTGTGGCTGAAGATGAAAACGGAACCATCGTCGGATTCATCATGGGCGAACTCATTATCGGCGATTTTGGTATCTGCCGTGATGACGCCACCGTGGATACCATGGGGGTGGACCCGGAATACCAGCGCCAGGGGATCGGAAAAAAGCTGATGGCCGATTTTATGCTTCACCTCAAAGAGCTGGAGGTTGAAAAACTCCATACCCTGGTGGACAAAAATGACGACCGGCTGATGCGTTTTTATGCGGCCAGCCGGTTCAGCCCCTCTGAAACGTTCATCAATATGGAACGGATCATATGATCACGTTGTATCATGGGCAGATGAAGCTGGGCCGGAATATCGCCCAGCTTCATACAGGCGGGACAGGGCCCCTATTTGTTTATTTTTGCCCAACAGCGATGAAGATTGATTTTACAAAGTCTGGCAAACAGGATATTGTGGAACTACATTTTGAAACTTACAGTTGATATGCAATTGAGCAAGGAGATTTGCTGATGACCATGGAGATTTCATTTCCCGGCAATAAAAAAGTAACTGCCCGTTATAGAGGATTCATCATTGAAACTGATCAGGCCAGAGAAGAGGGGGGAGACGGCAGTGCACCGGAACCGTTTGATCTGTTTTTGTCCTCCATGGGAACCTGTGCCGGGGTATATGTGAAATATTTTTGTGAAGAACGAAACATCGATACCAAGGGGATGAAAATGTCCCTTTTGTTTGACAGAAATGAACAGACCCACCTGGTGGAAACCGTGCACATCCACATCAACCTGCCGCCGGGATTTCCGGAGAAATACAGATCAGCGGTTGAGAAAACCGCGGGCCTGTGCACGGTGAAACGCAACATCCTCAACCCGCCGCATTTTGAGGTGTCTGCACAGATACAGGCAGAATAATGAGACAACTCACGTAACCCAACAGGGCATCAGCGGGCACTGTCATTAAAAAGCGGGTGAAAACCGGTTAAACCGACAGCACCCGCTTCAGGTCAATGCCGTGTTTCTTCATGCGGTTCCACACCGTTACCCGGGTGATGCTGAGCAGCCGGGCCGCCTGGGTCTGGTTGCCGTTTGTTTTTTTCAAGGCCTGGATCAGGGCGGCTTTTTCATCAGGTAAAAAGGGTTTTGTGTCCCTGGGAAAAACAGGTTCCTGGTCCGGGAGGGGCGCATCAGTCAGGTGCCTGGGCAGATGGTACCGCCCGATAAAGGTGGTGTCTGCTACCACAAAAGCATACTCCAGCGCATTTTTGAGCTCCCTTATGTTCCCGGGCCAAAGATAGTCCATGAACAGGTTCAGGGTCTGGTTGTCCAGCCCTTTTATGGCCTTGCCGGTCTTTGTGTTGAGGCGCTGCAGAAACGTGGTGATCAGCAGAGGAATATCCTGTTTTCTTTGCCGCAGGGGCGGCAGGTGAATGGGGATGACATTGATCCTGAAAAAAAGATCCTGCCTGAATTTTTCCTGCTTGATCAACTCTTCCAGATTTTTGTTGGTGGCGGTGATGATGCGGGCATCCGTCTGTATGGGTGTGATATCTCCCACCCGCTCAAACCTTCCTGATTCCAGCACCCGGAGCAGCTTGGTCTGCAAAGAGATGGGGATATCCCCGATTTCATCCAGAAAAATATCCCCCTGGTTGGCCGCTTCGAACCGGCCGATACGGCTGGTAAAAGCACCGGTGAATGCGCCTTTGGCATGTCCGAACAATTCGCTTTCCAGCACCGCTTCATTCAGGGCAGCACAGTTGAGCTGGACAAAGGGGCCGTTTTTACGGGCGCCGTGCAGGTGGATGGCATTGGCCACCAGTTCCTTGCCGGTGCCGCTTTCTCCCAGGATGATCACCGGGGCGGTGCTTTCCGCCGCTTTTTTGATCATGTCGAACACCTGGCGCATGCGTGGGGACCTGCCAACAATGCCGTAAAAATCATCCTGCCGGTCATATTGTCTGGACAAAAGATGGACCTTTTCATCCAGCTTGGCCAGTTCTGATATATCGGTGAGGGTTTCCACCACCCCCATGACCGCCTGGTTTTCGTCCCGCAGAACAGAGGCGTTTTTCAATACCTGCAGAAAACTGCCGTCTTTGCGCCGGATCAGGCACCGGCATTTTTTCATGTCCTGCTGGCCCGGTTCAAACAGCTTACACCAGATCGTATTGGCGCTGGTCTGCATGAACCGCTCACAGGTATCACACCCCAGCATGGTGCAGGACATGCCGGCGGCCTGGGCGGCATCATATCCGGTAAGGGTTTCAAAGGCCTTGTTCACCATGATGATCCGTCCCTCAGGCCCGATGAACATGAGTCCGTCATTTATGGTGTTGACGATTTTTTTCCAGAATATGTTCATGTCATGTTCTTTCATCGGCATGCTCCCTGTGTGTTCAGCTTAAACAGATGTTAAAAAAACAGTTAAAATTTAACATGTGTTTATATACCATTTAACATATGTCCTGGTCAACAACCAGAAGGGTTTTCAATATGTATTTTAAAATCAACGGGTTGAAAGTGTTTTTTTGTTGTGTAACAGCCGGGCATGGGGGTTGCACTTGATGCACCAGTATACCTGTGCCGGGAAGCCGGCAGAAAAGGGTATCATTGGAGTTGAGATGACGGCAAAAATCACACTGGATCTTAAAGGGGTGGTATCTCCCATGGATCTGCTCAAATGCAGTGCCTGCCTTACTGTCATGGATACAGGCGATATTCTGGAGGCGGTGCTGGCAGATGCGGACGTGGTGAAACAGCTGACCATGATCATTCTCAAATCCAATGATGAAATACTGTACCAGCGGCAGACACAGAACGGCATCTGCATCGGTATCAGAAAAGGACCAAGGCGTTATGATGATATGTAAACAAAAAAACAGATAAAGTGGAGGGATCCGAAAAAAGGAGGAAACATGCAAATCACCAGAAGGCATTTTTTCAGGTTCATGGGTGCTGCCGGGGCATCAGTCGCTGTCCGGCCCGCTTCAGCCCATGCATGGCAGACCAAGGCGCCCCCTGATCCGTTCGGTTGCCTGGTGGACCTGACCCGGTGTGTGGGGTGCCGCAAATGTGAAGAAGCCTGTGCCGAGGTCAACGGTCTTCCGGAACCGGAACGGGTTAACTGTCAGTGTACCATTTTTGAAAAAAACCGGCGGCCGGATGAGACAGCGTTTACCGTTATCAACCGGTATTATACCGGCAAAGTGGATGCCTTTGACAAGCCGGTCCCCACCTATGCCAAGGTCCAGTGCATGCACTGCCAGGACCCGGTATGCGTGTCCGCCTGTATTGTGGGTGCACTGACCAAGGAAGACACCGGTGCGGTGCGGTATGATGTCACCAAGTGCATCGGCTGCCGGTACTGCATGGTGGCCTGTCCCTTTGAAATACCTGCCTACGAATATTTTGATCCAGTCACCCCCCGGGTGATGAAGTGTACCTTCTGCCAGGAGCGTATCAAAGAAACAGGCGGGCTTCCCGGTTGTGCCGCCATCTGCCCCACAGAAACGATCACCTTCGGCCGGCGGGAAACCCTGCTGGCAGTGGCAAAAAAACGCCTGAAGGAAAATCCTGGTATCTATATCCAGCATGTTTACGGGGAAAAAGAGGTGGGGGGTACCGCCTGGATGTATATTTCATCGGTGCCTTTTGAGACAGTGAACCTGCCGGAACTTCCCGATGCCCCGGCCCCGAAACTGTCGGAAACCATCCAGCATTCGCTGTTCAGCTACCTGTGGTTCCCGGTGCTGCTTTTCGGGGTGCTCGGGGCGTTCATGGCCCGGTGCAACAAAGGAGACCATAAAGCAACCAGTCCAGATAAAGGAGGTGCCTGATGGCACATAAAGCAGGTCCCATGAACCGGCCGTTGTGGACCCCGGGGGTACTGGTGATGCTGGTGTTCATGTTTGCCGGTGCCCTGGCCATTATCGCCCGGTTCACCGGCGGTATCGGGTATGTCACCAATTTGACCCATGCAAGGCCCTGGGGTATCTGGGTGGGTATTGATGTGGCCACGGGCGTGGCCCTGGCAGCCGGGGGATTCACCACCGCAGCCCTGGCCCATATTTTCGGCCGCCACTATTATGAACCGGTGACCCGTCCGGCCCTGCTCACGGCAGTGCTGGGATACACCTTTGTGGTCATCGGACTGCTGGTGGATATCGGCCGTTCCTGGGCTATCTGGAAACCCATGTTCAACTGGAATCTCAACTCCGTGCTGTTCGAGGTGGCCATGTGTGTGATGATCTATCTCACGGTTCTGTACATCGAGTTTCTGCCCATTGTGGCAGAGCAGTTCAAGGGCCGGATGAACCTGCCCGGGATCCTGTCGAAACTGAACAGCCTGGTGGATACCATTTTACAGATAGCGGACAGAATTCTGGGCAAGGTGATGTGGATTTTCATCATCCTGGGGGTGGTATTGTCCTGCATGCACCAGTCCAGCCTGGGATCGCTCATGCTGGTGGCCCCCACCAAGCTGCATCCTTTATGGTACACCCCCATTCTGCCACTGCTGTTTCTCACTTCTGCCATTGCCGTGGGATATCCCATGGTGGTGTTTGAGACCACCCTGGCCACATCCGCGTTCAAGCTGGATTCTGAAATGCACATCCTGGCGCCGTTGACCCGGTTCACCATCTATCTTCTGGGCGCCTACATGGTACTCAAAATCGGGGATATGTTGGTGCGGGGTACCTGGGTGTATCTTCTGGAGGGTACCACACAGACCAACGCGTTTATTGTGGAGGTATTGTTCGGGGTGATGCTTCCCTGGGCCATGCTGTTGTTCCAGCGGGTCCGGCAGTCTGCAAAGGGATTGTTTTTTGCCGCTGCCCTGATTGTTGGAGGGGTTGTGCTCAACCGCATCAACGTGTTCATCGTGGGATTCAAGCCGCCGTTGAGCGAAAACGGCTATTTTCCGGCGGTATCCGAGATCCTGGTGACCCTGGGGCTGATTGCCACCCTCATGTTCATCTATCGCGTTACTGTGACCTGGCTGCCGGTACTGCAGGCATCCAAGGAGGTTAGATCATGATAAAAAAAATGGGAGGAATCGTCTGCCTGATGATTTTGTGGGCAGCCGTCTGCACGGCCCAGGTCTGGCAGGCTCCGGACCAGGAACAGGCCAAAGAACGGGCCAAAGAGGTGGTGCCGTTCGTAAAGGAATACCAGGATGACTGCCGGATCAGCCGGCGTATCTGTCTGATGGATGCCGGGGTGTCCCTGGACGATGTGAAAGAGGTGTATTTTCTGCTGGACAACCCCATCATCAAGCAGAGAGAAGACCATTACGAACCGGTGCGGTTTGCCCACAAGCGCCATGCAGCCCTGGTGAACGACTGCAGCAAATGTCACCATTTCCGGCCCAAGGATGAAAACGCTTTGGAAACCACCCGGTGTTCCGCCTGCCACCAGGACAGTTTCAATCCGGACCACCCGGAACGTATCGGGCTCAAGGCGGCCTTTCACCAGCAGTGCATGGAATGCCATCAGGAAGAAGCAAAAGGACCGGTGGACTGTACGGGATGTCATCTTCCGCATGTGCCGGATCACAAGGAACTGGTGAAACTGCCGGACAAACCGGATCCTATCCAGGTGACCAAAGCCTGCCTGGAATGCCATGACACCCAGGGGGAAGATATGCTCAAAACCGCCCACTGGCTGTGGCGGGGACCGTCTCCCTACACCACCGGGCACCGCAAGGATATTCTGCACGGCAAAGGGACCACAGCCCTGAACAATTTCTGAATCAGCCCCATCAGCAACGAGGCTCGTTGCACAAGCTGTCATGCAGGATATGGATGGAAAGACGCATCATTTGATTTTACCGATAAGACCAGAATCGACTGCCTGGTGTGTCATGATACCACCGGGACCTACAAGAAAGACCCGCCAGGCGCAGGCATGCCCAAAAAGGATGTGGACCTGAAGCACGTGGCACAGAATGTGGGGCATTCCAGCCGGGCCACCTGCGGGGCCTGCCATTTCAACGGCGGCGGGGGGGATGCCATCAAGCATGCGGACATGTCCCGGCAGCTCCTGACCCCGGACAGAAACTGCGATATCCACATGGGGGGATATGATTTTGACTGTGCGGAATGCCACAAGACCCGGAACCACCAGATCGCCGGTAAAAGCTCATCCGTGCCCGTGGCTGAAGGGGTGGTGTCCTGTGAAAAATGCCATTCAGACACCCCCCACTACAGCGGGGGGCTGCTGGATCATCACCTCAACGACCACAGCAGAACCCTGGCATGCAATGTCTGCCATGCACCGGTGTTTGCCAAGTGCAAGCCCACCAAAACCTGGTGGGACTGGTCCAAGGCGGGAGACAAGAACCGGGAGGTGAAAAAAGACAAGTATGGCCAGCCCGACTATAACTGGAAAAAAGGGGAATTCAAATGGGAAGAATCCGGTGTGCCGGATTATACCTGGTATGCCGGATACATGGACCGGGTCCTCATGGGGGACAAGGTGGACCTGAACGCCGATGTCATCAACCTGACCAATCCGGTGGGATCCATCCACGATCCCTTGTCAAAGATTACCGCCTTTAAGATCATGAAAGGGATACAGGCGGTGGATGCAGACCATGACTATATCCTGGTCCCCCATCTGTTTCCAAAAGACAAGGATGACGCCACCGCCTTCTGGAAGCACCGGGACTGGGAAAAGGCGTTCCAGGCAGGGATGAAAGAAGTGGGGCTTCCCTACAGCGGGGCCTATAAATGGAAGGAAACCTGGATGTACTGGCGGGTGAACCATGAGGTCATGCCGGCGGAAATGGCCCTGTCATGTGTGCAGTGCCATGAAAGCCTCAAAGGCGATCAAACCTGCAACCGGTGCCACCAGGACAACCGCGACATCGATTTCAAGGCCATCGCCCACAAGGGGACCGATTTTTCCTATATGAAATCCATGGGACGGGATGTGGACCATCTGATCGAAAAAACCGACTACATTAATTTCAAGGCTTTGGGATACAAGGGAGATCCCATTATCCACGGCGGCCGTTTCAAGAAGCTGCCCATGGGATATAAGGCCCCGGCTGACTGATATCCGGAAAAGACTGAATCAGGGGGTGCTGGTGCAAAATATACAGCATCCCCTGAACCAGTTTGCGGTTATCAATCGTCAAAGATTTGGTTTGTTGTCCTTTAGGGGGGCGGATCCATTTGAGCGAGTGTATGGAAGCCGTGTTTGACAAAAAAATTTCCGGGTGCTAACGTTCCAGGTATGCAAATAACAGGTCTTGCAAAATTGCAGAGATTGTAGTGATTCAGGAGGCTGTATGGACCTAATTATCATTCAAGTATTACCCAAATTTTTGGAAACCCTGGGTCTGCATGAATCCCTCCCGGGAAAACGGGTGGTGTATCATTGAAGAAAAAAAGGCTGCATGCCGAAAACACGCGCACTGTTGCCGGCTGATACCGGCAATCAGCCCGATGGAGAAAACAACCTGTGAAAACCCATGAACTATGGAATGTCCACTTCTTAAACCAGATCATTGACACCATGGCAGAAGGATTGTTTACCCTGGATGACCAGGGAATCATCACCTCCTGGAACCAGGCCATGGAAAAAATTTCCGGGTTTTCCGCGTTGGAGGCGGTGGGCAGTCGCTGCGACATTCTCAAGTGCAGCCGATGCTACGGCAAACAATGCCCGGCTGATATCAATGCCTGCGGGGTCATGGTCCATGGCCGCACAGAGGCCAAGGAGTGCTTTGTCCGGCACAAAGACGGGTATGATGTGCCCGTGATCAAAAATGCCCGTCTGGCAAAAGATGACCGGGGCCGGATCCTGGGAATCGTTGAAACCATCACGGATCTTACCGAGCTTTCCCTGGCACAAAAGACGGCGGAAGATGCCAGACGTCAGCTGCAGCAGGCCTTTCGCCTGGGAAATATCATCGGTAAAAGCCCGGCCATGCAGAATGTGTTTGATGCCGTAAGGGCTGCCGCAGACAGCCGGGCCACCGTGCTGATCCAGGGAGAGAGCGGCACCGGCAAGGAGCTGGTGGCCAAGGCCATTCATTTCAATGCTTCCAAAGACCAGCGTCCTCTGGTAACCGTCAACTGTTCCGCCCTGTCGGAAACCCTTCTGGAAAGTGAGCTTTTCGGTCATGTCAAAGGGGCGTTCACCGGCGCGCACAAGGATCACATGGGCCGGTTTGAACAGGCAGATACCGGTACCATTTTTCTGGATGAAATCGGGGAGTTGACGTCGTATATGCAGGTGAAACTCCTGCGGGTTCTCCAGGAACGGGAAATCGAACGGGTGGGGGATACCAAAAAAAGAAAGATCGATATCCGGATCATTGCCGCCACCAACAAGGACCTGACTGATTTGACCAGAAAGGGGGCTTTCAGGGAAGATCTGTTCTACCGGCTCAAAGTGTTCACCATCCAGATCCCGCCCCTCAGGAACAGAAAGGCGGATATCCCCTTGCTGGTGGAAAATTTTGTCCACAAAACCGGCAAACGGGAAAACAAACGCATCAAAGGGGTTTCCCCCGGAGCCATGAAAATCCTCATGTCCCATGCGTGGCACGGGAATGTCCGGGAGCTGGAAAATGCCATTGAGCATGCCTTTGTGGTCTGCAGGACCGATTATATTGCCCAAACCGATCTGCCCATGGAACTTCAGGCTGCTGCCAAACATGCCGGAGTAACCGCCATGTACCCGGCATCAGCAGATCCGGTCCCAAAAAATCTGACCAGAGAAGCTTTGGTGGATCTGCTGACACAATGCCAGTGGAACAAGGCAGAAGTGGCCCGGCGTATCGGTAAAAGCCGGACCCTGGTGTGGAAATTCATGAAAAAATGGGACATTCCCCTGAAGCAGCCGTGAAATCATAAAAGGCTTCATAGAAAAAAATGGAAGCAACACAAGGACATCGCATGTAACGCTTCAGGCTCGGTGAACCGAAGATCGCATGCTTTTATCTGCTTATTCCCGCATAATCAAGGATGTCCGGGACGATATCGGTCCATCCCAGGGGCATGATATGCACCCCCTGTACCATGGGTTTGACCTGCTTTAAAAACCGGCCCGCCATTTCAGCGGCTTTTTTCTTCCGGTCTTTTTTGTCCACAGACCCGATCTCTTTAATCCAGTGTTCCGGCACATGGATGCCCGAGACATTTTTGTTCATGAACCTGCCCATTTCAGGGGATTTCAACACTACCATACCCACCTGGACAGGGCAGTTAAAGGAGTGGGTTTTTTCAATAAATTGATCAAAACAACCCAGATCATACACGGCCTGTGTCTGGAAGAAATCTGCCCCGGCATCGATTTTTTTTTTCATTTTCATCAGCTGAAGATCCAGGGGATCAAAATTGGGGTTCACCACCGCTCCGAATGCCATGTCAATGTTGTTTTCAATGGAGTTACCGGTGATATCGAACCCTTCACTCAGCCCTTTTGCCATTTTGATGAGATGGACAGAATCCAGGTCAAATACCGGCTTGGCTTCCTTATGATCCCCCAGATGGATATGGTCTCCTGTCAGCAGCAAGACATTGTCAATGCCCAGGGAATAGGCGGTGAGCAGATCAGACTGCAGGGCCAGGCGGTTCCTGTCCCGGCAGGTCAGCTGGTACACCGGTTCAATGCCTGCGGCCGTAAGGCGCACACTGGCTGCCAGGGATCCTAAGCGCATGACAGCTGACTGGTTGTCGGTAACGTTCACGGCATGCACATGCTGCTGCAAAGACAACGCCTCAATGGCGCACCCCGGCTCAATGCTTTTGTCCCTGTGGATGGCCCCTTTAATAGGACCTACTTCGCCGGTGATAACAAAAGCACCTTTGTCAAACAAGGTCGTCAGTTTCATAAAAAACTCCTTAAAAATATTTATATTATGATTTGGGTATGTGCAATGGGTAGCTCAAGAAATGGCTCAATGCGTTACTCCTGGTTGCTGACCGTGATATGAGTGCCGTTTGCATAAAAGGTTGCCTCGGTAGGGCTTACCCTCAGGGATCGGGGCCGGCCCCATTTGGCATTGTTTTTCGGGGGTTGAAAGGGATCCAGCAAACTGGTGCGGTTGAGTTTTTTGAGTCGTTCGTAAATCAGAATCCATCCACAGGGCCGGTCAGCATCCACCTCGCAATGCCCGTTTTCCGCCCCTCCGCAGGGACCGTTGAGCAGTTGCTTGGCGCACAGGGTCATGGGGCACAACCCGCCGGTAAATTCAATAATGCACTCACCGCAAAGGGAACAGAATTCTTCGATGTCTGTGTCAGATACGGTTTCTCCCCCGAAAATGGTGTCGCACCCGGGATGCACCATGCCGTCATCCGTAGCGTCGATAACGGTATGAACCCCCTGGCCGCATCCCAGAACCAGGAAGGAATCAGCCCTTTCAACCTCATTGGCATAGTCTTCATGCAACACTTTTCTGGTATTTGACAGCTTGCACAATGACATGCCCTGGGGACCCGGCACCGTATATCCCACCACGTCAATCCCTCTGTCAGACAGGCGCTTGGCCATCATTTTTGTTTCCTCTTCGCCGCCGGAATGGCATTTCCATGCGCAGTTGTTGCATCCAACCACAAATACGCTTTCATTTGGCTGAATATGGCGGATAATTTCATCTATGGGTTTCTGGATCGTGGCATGCATGGGTTTTCTCCTTAACAAAATGATTGCGGTAAAAATGTCTTGTATCCATATCCAAATGTAAAAATATGTACAAATAAGCAAATTCCTTGCCAGCCGGCGAATCAATAAAACAGTCGCGTTATTCATATCCTATAAACAAGGGGTTTGCATGTTTGCAACGGTTCGTGAACGATGACTGAGCCGTAATGTGAATCAGGGTTGGCGTGGCGTTATATAACGTTACTGTTTTGGAAAAGTAACGTTTTTTGGGTATCAAACGTTGGTTTCATAAGAACCGGGTGATCGCCATCAGCAGCTGAAAGATTACCTTGAAGATGTCTGGCATAAAATGTGCATTTTAAAGAACCGGTGATCAGATAAAGTAAAGGCATTTACTTACCTCCAGAATCTGAACCGCCACCGGGATTCCAGGGCAGCTTGATACCGCCAGGAGCTGCCCTGGGATTCCCGGCCCCAATTCTATAAATTCTTATGAAAGGAGGCCGTCCATGTATGCCTTGATTTATGATGATCCGGACAGGGGTGAACCCGCAAAAATGGTGATTTCCGTTCATGGAACCAGAAAAGAAGCAGACCAGGCGCTTTTACGGAGAAGATGCGAGTTAGAAAGACCTGTCTGGGAGTGCCATACCCGCATCGTGTGGACGGATAAGGCTGTGTCAGGCGGTGAAAAAATCCACAGGACGGAGTTTACTGACTGGAAAAACGGCGAAAAAATTCCCGAAGGTGAACTTCACAGTGATGAAGACTAAAATTTTTAATATTCCCAAGGAAGATATGATGCAACACCATACATTTGCTGATGCCGCAATCGTGGCATGCGGTACCATGCGGCCGGAAATAGATCATCTGGCTGCAGAAAAATTCATAGATACAGACCAGATTTATTATACAACCCCTGGACTGCATCAGGATGTCAGAGAGTTGGAGCGCCAGCTTTCAAGGGCCATAGAAAAAGCCAAAACCAGGGCAAAAGGGGTTATTGTTGTTTACGGCGGAAAGTACTGCTATGTGAATCCGGACGAGCCCACCCGATTGATGGGGTCTGTTGTATCCGAACATGGGCCGAATGTTGCCCGTATCCAGGCCAGTCACTGCATGGGAATGCTTGCCAGCCAGGAAGAAATGGATAATATTGTTCAGGAAATCGTCGGTGGTGAACCGGTCTGGTTCATGACACCGGTCTGGATAAAATACCAAAAACTGGTGTTTAAGGGCTGGGACAAGGGGATTGCCAATGAAAATTTTCCCCGGCATACCGGCGGTGCAGTAATACTTGACGGCATAGGGTTTATGGATGATTATATGGCCAGTGATCCGGAAGGCTTTTTGGACTATTGTGACTGGATGGGGATTCCCATGCAGGCTTATCCCATAAGCCTTGACAGATTTAAAAACCGGCTGACGGAGCAATTGTCAGTTTTGCATCAACAACAATAGGGAAAACACTTGATGACCATGGAGATTTCATTTCCCGGCAATAAAAAGATAACTGCCCATGGAATATAGGACCCCGGCTGACTGATATCCGGAAAAGACAGAATCAGGGGGCGCTGGTGCAAAACACACAGCATGCGTTGACCCAATTTGCGGTTATCAATCGTCAACGATTTGGTATTGGTCAGAGGAGCCGTACTGGTGCCGAATAATATGAAAAGATAAAATCCGGCTTTCGTAATTTTCAACATAGGATTTGAGTTTTTCCTTGGCCTTGCGGAATTTGACACCCTGGAGGCCGGAGATCAAAGACTGCACATCCTTGACCCGTCCTTCACAGATGGTTCTCGGGCCCTCTCCTATGAGCACCTCCCATTCTTCGGCGATCTTGACGCCGATCTCTTCCAGTACCGGGTAAAATTCCGAGGTGACAAATTGTCTGTAATTTTTAAAGTCACCTTGTTTCCGGGTGATGATATCCCACACCTGGTTGAATTTTACCGTGTGTTCAGTAAAATCCATGGAATAGGCCTGTTCTTTTTTAAGAGGAACCAGGACCTTGGTTTTATAGTTTTTGATATAATTGAGCAGGTCGGATTTCAGGTGGCGGTATTCATTGCTCTTCAAGGCCGTTTCCAGCTGATCCAGGTCCCTGCCGACCGTTTCCACGATCACTTCACTGTATGATCCCACCAGGACGGACCAGCCGGCCACCGTCTGCATCCCCAGGGCATTGATGCCGGGAATGAATGTACCGGTGATGAATTCAGCATAGTCGTCATTCCTGGAAGGGGTGATCGTCCAGTAGTGCATCAGTTTTACGGTCATGAGAGCCCTCCTGTCTGGTTTTGATTGATATCTGTCTGTACGACTTAAAATAGCCCTTTTCATTTGTCAACCAAAATAAGTGGCTGGCAGATAAAAATCGCGGAGAAAATCATCATGCACCGGCATGATCTGTTTTTTGCATCCATTGTTTTGCTTGAGGGAAACTATTTTTCATGATATGACTTACTTAACCAAAATAAGTATCAGCGCCTGTTATACAATTATTATCCTCTTTTTTGCAGTTATACACCATGATGCGGGCGCCTGGAGTTTACCCGAAACCGCCTGCACTGACTGGTCGAGGAGGAGATACCCAATAGATATGGATACTTATCTGATATTTTCAATTTCCGAAAATGCATGTCAGCGTGTGACAATGCCGGAGCAATAGAGAGATGCCGGCCATCTTCACTTTTTTTGTCATGTTGCTTTTCTGGACGGCTTTGTCCGGAAAATTGGATGGTTTTCATCTCGGCATGGGGATTGTTTCCAGCAGCCTTGTGGCCTGGCTCTCCCATGACCTGCTTTTTGAAGGCCACACGAAAAAACCTGGTGCAACCCTGGTTGAAATTGCCTGCTTTCTCAGATACCTGGTTTGGCTTTTCGGACAGATCGTGCTGGCCAATTTTCATATCGCCGGACTGGCCTTGTCACTGCACCCCAAAAAAAAACTGGATCCCCATATCATCAAATTCAGGACCTCCTTGAAAACCGATTTTGCCCGGTTTGTTCTGGCCAACTCCATCACCCTGACCCCGGGCACGGTAAGTGTCAGAATCGAAGATGATATCTTTTATGTCCATGCCGTCACCCGGCGTTCCTCTGCCGATCTGGCCGGACCAGGGCCTGGTGAGATGGAGCGCTGGGTGGCCTGGGTGTTTGAGGACGGGTCCCGATGAACCTGGAACCGTTCTTTATCGCCATGGCCGTGGGCATTCTGTTTTTGATGCTGTGCAACATCTACCGGGTGGTGGCCGGTCCCACGGTCATCGACCGGATGCTCGGAATGAATGTCATCGGAACCAAAACCACGGTGCTCATTGTGCTCGTCGGGGTTATCGACGGCCGGGTGGAGATGTTCATTGATATCACCCTGGCCTATGCCCTGCTCAATTTTATCACCACCATAGCGGCGGCCCGGTTTTACCAGCGTCTTGCCCAGCCGGCACCGCCGGAACCCAGAGAATCGCTGGCCGTTCCATCTGCCGGCCCTGATCTGGAAGAGGGGGATGCCCCTGCGGTGGCATCACCTTCGGTCCGAAAGGAAACCCCATGATACTGGATATTCTGGTCATTATTGCGATGCTTTCCGGCCTGTTATTCTTTGTGGCCACCACCGTGGGAATCATCCGGTTTCCTGACTTCTATTCCCGGGTCCATGCCGCCGGCAAGGGTGACACCCTTGCCACCACCCTGTTTCTGGGAGGAACGATCCTTTACCTTTTGCGTGATTTCAGTGGAGAAACCCTGCTGACCGCTGCCAAGCTGCTGCTCATCGTTTTTTATATCTTCATTGCCAGTCCCACAGCCACCCACGCCATTATCGATGCAGGTTACGAGTTTCGGGTGCCTTATTGGACCAGGTCGAAAAAGGACAACGGCACAGAAGGAGATGAAAAAAAAATGGATAACGGGTTCTACCCGGAAGATTTGAAGGGATAACAAAATGACCTGGGATACCAGTCTGTTGTGGCAGTTCGATATCCTGATCCTGTTGATGATGGTGATCTGCGCCGTCACTGCCCTGGCCCTGGAAGGACTGCTCAGCAGTGCCATTGTAACCGGGGTGTACAGTTTCCTGATCTGCCTGATGTGGACCCATATGATGGCCGTGGATGTGGCGTTCACCGAAGCAGCCGTTGGGGCGGCCATCAGCACGGTAATCTTTCTGGGCACGGCCCAGTATATCAACCGCTGGATCAAGAAAGACCGGCCCAGAGAGCAGGGGATCAAACAGCTCACCATTGTCATTGGGGTGATCTGCGCCGTGATGATGCTTACCGCCACCCGGGACCTGCCGGACTGGGCCGATCCAGCCTCCCCGGCCAGCACCCATCTGTCCCCCGGATATATCGCACAGGGGTACCATGAAACCGCCACCCCCAATGTGGTGACCTCGGTGCTGGCGGATTACCGGGGGTATGACACCATGTTTGAGGCGGTGGTGGTGTTTGCTGCGGCCCTGGTGGTCATGGTGGTGCTCCGCCGCACCTCCCACAAGCACCGCAAGGTGCTGCACCTGAGACCCAAACGGGAGGGCCGGGACACGGTGCTGCGTGGCGCTGCCCAGTCCATCATTCCGGTGATGCAGATTTTTGCCCTGTATGTGCTGTGCCACGGCCATTACAGCCCGGGCGGGGGGTTTCAGGGCGGGGTGATCTTTGGTGCCAGCTTTATCCTGCTGGCCCTGTGCTACAACCTGAAGTTCTCCATGAACCGGTTCCGGGAACACCTGGTGCTGTGGTGCTGTGCCGGCGGGGTCCTGCTGTATGCAGGCATCGGTGCCGCCTGCCTGGGCCTGGGAAAAAATTTTCTGGGATATGCAGCCCTGGCGGATCTTCTCGGAGTAACCGGGAAGATGGCCCGGTCCCATGGAATCCTGGCGGTGGAGGTGGGGGTGGGTATCACCGTGATGGCGGTGATGGTATCCCTGTATTATGATCTCGCCTCGGGCGGCGATCTGGAAGACGGGTTGTGACGTCATGGATGATCTGTTTTATTTCATTATTTCCAAATACAACTACTGGGCTGCCATCGTGCTGTTCTTTATCGGACTGTACGGCATGATCGTCCGCAACAACCTGATGAAAAAGATCATCGGCATGGTGATCTTTCAGACGGCGATTCTGTTGTTTTTCGTATCCATCGGGGTCAAGCGGGGGGCCACGGTGCCAATTCTCAAGTTTTCACCTGACAAGCAGCCCCTGCTGGATGCCACAGCCTATGCCAATCCCCTTCCCCATGTGCTGATTCTCACAGCCATTGTGGTGGGGGTGGCCGTGCTGGGGGTGGCCCTGGCCCTGCTGCAGAAGATTCAGCGGGTCCACGGCACCATCGAGGAGGATGAGATACTGGAGGATATGCGAAAATGATAGACCATGCCCCTGTCCTCATGATTGTGCTGCCGGTGTTCGCCTCTCTGGTGCTGACTCTGGCCGGTCCGCTGGGCCACCGGGCCGCTTACGGTCTTTTGATCCTCTCCATCGCCGGATCCCTGGCAGCAGCCCTGGCCACCCTGGTGCAGGTGGTGGAGGCAGGCAGGCCGGTTCATTACCACATGGGAGACTGGATGCCGCCCATGGGCATTGAACTGGTGATCGACCACCTGAGTGCCGGGATCCTGGTGATGATCAGCGGGTGCGCTCTGCTCACCGCCATCTATTCCATGCACACGGCAAGACAGGACAATCCGGACCGGTTGCATCATTATTATGCCCTGTTTGCCCTGCTGGTGGCCGGCTTGATGGGTATGACCGCCACCGGGGATGTGTTTAACCTGTATGTGCTGCTGGAAATTTCCGCGATTTCCAGTTACGGCCTGCTGGCCCGGGGCAGGGGCAAGGCATATTACGCCACATTCCGGTACCTGATGATGGGTACCATCGGTGCCAGCTTTTACCTGCTGGGGGTGGGATATATCTATATCATGACCGGCTCTTTGAACATGGCCGATCTTTCAGATATCCTGAGCCGGCCGGAATTCAAGGATTCGGTCAGCGTGCGGATCGGTTTCACTCTGATCATTCTCGGAATCTGGACCAAGATGGCCCTGTTTCCCATGCATGCCTGGATGCCCAATGCCTACAGCCGGGCAGGCACCACCACCGCCTGTCTCATCGCCCCGCTCATGACCAAGGTCAGTGTGTATGTGATGCTCCGGATTATGTTCACCGTGTTTTCTGTTGACTACATTTTCCAGCAGATCGCCTGGAGCCGGCTGGTGATCTATCTGGCATCTGCCGCCGCGGTGCTGGGGATGATCACTGCCCTGTCACAGCGGGACCTGCGCAAGATGCTGACCTACATCATCGTGGCGGAGATCGGATATCTGACCGGCGGGGCCTGGCTGGCCAACACCGCCGGATACACCGGGGCGGTCTATCATATTCTGGCGGACGGCCTGATGACCCTGTGCCTGTTCATGGCGGTGGGGGCCATCATCTACCGGACCGGTGTGAGTACGTCCGTTGCCATGGAGGGGATTTTCCAACGGATGCCCGTGACAGCGGGGGTGTTTCTGATCGCCGCTGCATCGGTTGTGGGGATCCCACCCTTCTGCGGTTTTTTTTCAAAATGGTACCTGCTCCAGGGAGGGGTGGAGGCCGGGGAATGGGTGTTTGTGGCAGCCCTGATCATTGCCGGACTGGTAGCGGCGGTGATGTTTTTCAGGTTGCTGGAGATGGCTTTTTTCGGCCGCCTGGATGATGCAGTGATGGAAAATGGCAGCCAAAACGCCCATGCAGCCGCCCTGAACATCCGTATGGACGAGGCACCCCTGACCATGCTGCTTCCCCTGGTTATTACCGGTGCGGCCCTGTTCGGTCTGGGGATATATACCAACGAAGTGGTCCAATATTTGATCCGCTGGTCCCTGCCGGCCGGGATGTAGAAAGGAGCTTTCAGACAGGTCATGTTTTCCGCCGCCTTTTATCAGACCGCCCCGGTTATCGCTTTGTGCGCATCCCTGGGGGCGGTGCCCCTGATTGGGCTGAGCCGCCGGCACCCCAACCTGAGGGAGTTCTGGACCTTTGCTGCGGCAGCCCTGAAGTTCAGCATGGTGCTGCTGCTTGCCGGCCGGGTCCTGGCCGGCAACGTGGTGGAAGTGACCCTGATCCAGGTGCTGCCGGAGCTGGCCATC
>JAIPDY010000024.1 GCA_021737445.1 Desulfotignum sp. | reverse complement strand
CCCCGGCACCCACCGTGTCTTTGATCCTTTCCGGCGTAACCGCCGGGCGGTGTATTGTGGTATCAGGGGTTATCCAGGTGCTGCCGTCAGATCCCAGGGTGAGGATCACCAGCTGGATACCATGGGCTGACATGAGCTTGCGCGCTGCTGTTTTATGGGAAGTGCCGGCATCGCCTTTGATCTCAGCCAGCTCTTCCTGGTTGAGTTTTAAGATATCGGCGGCTGACAGGCAGGTTTCAACCACTGTTTTGGTATAGGATGCCGGCCGCAGGTTGATGTCGCAGAACACCTTGGTTTTGCCCTGTTTTTCTGTCATGATCTGATCAATGAGGGCATGTCCCCGGGATGTGCGCTGCACCAGGGACCCAAAATAGATCAGGTCAGGGCCTTGTTTCAGGCAGGCTGCCATTCGGCCGGAAAAGGCTGTTCTGTCCCAGGCGGTGTCCGGGGTTATGGTAAATGTGTGGCTGTTTTTTGATGAAGTCACGGTGACCGTGCCGGTGGGCAAATCAGGATCAATCTGGATATCTTTGGTGTCAAATCCATGGCTTGCCAGAAAATCCAAAATTTCTTTGCCCAGATCATCTTTTCCTACCCGGGATACAAACCGCACGTCAAATCCCAGTTTTTTTAAATGGAAAGCAAAGTTGAACGGAGCCCCGCCCATTCTCTTGCGGTCCTTGAAAAGATCAAACAGTATTTCGCCTGTTACCAGAATCATGATCCTCCGATATATAGGCCTGTTCATGTTATATGAATAAAACAAAGGCAGTATAAACCATCCCCGGTAAACCGGTCAAGAGAACCCTGAAAATTGCCTTTCTATTTTGACAATATGATATTGCAGATGATTCATTTGACGCAATAAGAAAAATAGCCCACAATAAATGAATAACTATCAATGCATCAGATCAAGGAGATATGTAAAATGGGTGAAAATTATTTTAATTCTCTGCCGCTGCGGCTGCAGCTGGCGGAATTGTCCAAGTGCCGCTTCATGGGTACAGGTGAGTTTTTTGCCGGGGTGAGTGCTTTAAAAGGCAAAAAAATTGTGATTGTGGGATGTGGTGCCCAGGGGCTTCACCAGGGACTTAATCTGCGGGATTCAGGCCTGGATGTATCGTATGCCCTGCGGAACACTGCCATTGTACAAAAACGGCAATCCTGGAAAAATGCCACAGAACACGGGTTTGTGGTGGATACTTATGAAAGGTTGCTGCCGTCAGCTGATCTGGTGATTAACCTGACCCCGGACAAACAGCACACCCCGGTCATCAATGCCGTCATGCCGCTGATGAAACAAAACGCCTGTCTGTCCTATTCCCATGGTTTCAATATTGTGGAAGAGGGCATGAAGATCAGAGACGATCTCACCGTGATCATGGTGGCGCCTAAATCTCCTGGAACCGAGGTCAGGGAGGAATACAAGCGGGGGTTCGGAGTTCCCACTCTCATTGCAGTGCACCGGGAAAATGATCCCGGAAAAGAGGGTCTGGAACTGGCCAAAGCCTATGCAGCCGCCACCGGCGGTCACAAGGCCGGGGTCCTGGAGTCTTCGTTTGTGGCGGAGGTGAAATCCGATCTTATGGGGGAGCAGACCATTTTATGCGGCATGCTCCAGGCAGGGTCTTTGCTGTGCTATGACAAGATGATCGAAAAGGGCATGGATGAAGGATATGCTTCCTGTCTGGTTCAGTACGGGTGGGAGACCGTTACCGAGGCCCTCAAGCACGGGGGCATCACCAACATGATGGACCGGCTGTCCAACCCGGCCAAGATAAGGGCCCATGATCTAAGCGAGCAGTTGAAACAGATCCTCACCCCGCTGTTCAACCGGCATATGGATGACATCATGAGCGGTCATTTTTCAAAAACCATGATGGAAGACTGGGCCAACGATGATGCCGACCTGCTTAAATGGCGTGCCCAGACCGCTGATACACCCTTTGAAAAAGCGGTGTCACAGCAAAAAAAGATTCCGGAACAGCAATATTTTGATCACGGGATTCTCATGGTGGCCATGGTCAGGGCCGGGGTGGAACTGGCCTATGACACCATGGTGTCTGCCGGCATTGTCGAAGAATCCGCGTATTATGAATCACTGCATGAAGTGCCACTCATTGCCAACCTGATTGCCCGTAAAAAACTGTATGAGATGAATGTGGTGATTTCCGATACCGCTGAATACGGGTGTTACCTGTTTTGCCATACAGCGGTACCCCTGCTGGAATCTTTCATGGAAACCATTGACACGGATGTGATCGGTACCGGCCTTGATATGACCGATACCGGGGTGGACAATATCCGTCTGATCCAGGTGAATGAAGCCATCAGCACAACCTCTGTAGAAAAGGTAGGCAGGAAACTTAGGGCATATATGGGGGCGATGAAACCGATTTTATAGTGCACCATCCGGTGTCAGGCAAATTTTTTTTCCACAAATGACCGGGCTTTTTCCGGCGGATCTCCATGACAAGCTAATTTGGCCAGGGCATAGGTCAAGGCCATTTTCCTGTCCCCGGTATGGACACCGCACCACATCAGCCCGGCCAGGGCCCCGAATCCAGACGGATTAAGGTCCAGTGCCCTGAGAAATACCGGTATGGCAGCCCGGTACTTTTTGTTTTTGCATAGCACCCACCCTTTGAGGTCCAGGGCCAGATAGGAGTCCGGGCAGGTGTGGGCCAGATGGTCAAACTCTGTCAGATCAATGGGGCGATCCACTCCTGCCACATAATTGAGGTACAGTATTTCCAGGGCTTTTCCCATGGTTTCAAATCCCTGCCGGGTAATACGCTCCGGCCACAACGCATGGTCAAGAACGGGGAATCCCAGCCCGGTGTGGCCCAGCCAGTCAAACAGGTCCTGTCTGAACCGGATCTGACCGTCATCAAAGGTCAGGGCCAGTTTTCGGTCGTATACCCTGCCGGTGTCTGCGGTGTCATGAAGCTTGAGCTGAACCGTGGCCTGTTCTGGGGATATTACACATTTGCCCTGGAGCCAGAAACGGACTTTTTGCTGTTTTCCCAGTGCCATAATATCCACGGACCGGCTTGTGCCACGGCAATAGGCAGTCAGGTCGGCGGGATCTGAAAAGATCTGTTTGACCCGCCATCCGAACCAGCATTCAGCAAGCCCTGGATGAAGGCAGAACAGGTTGCCTAAAAAAAAGTGAATCCCCAGCCCGGTTCGATTTTTGACAAAGGTGTCACCGTCGGTCAAAAGCGGTATGACAATCAGTTTTTCTTTTCCATGGGCAAGGGAGATCCTACCCATCCTGGTGTTCTCCCTGTGGGATGTCAATATTGTGTGAAAAGGTCGGATCCTGAATATCCATGGTGTCCAGGATCGTTTCCTGTTCATCCAGAATCCGGTCCAGAATCGAACCGTCGGTGTAAGGGTTCATGATGACGGACCGCAGCACCACGATATCATGATTATCACCTGTAAAGTGTTTCAGACGGGTTCTGGATACAAAACTTTTTCCCACCTCCCTCTGGATGCGCTGAAGATCGATGTTGATCTGGTCCAGACAGCCATCTGTCTGCTGCCGCCGGGATTCTGATTGGGTGGTGTCCAGCAGTTGCCTGAACCGGGCCGGTACAGCCCGGTAGGTGAGAATGTTGAGAACCGGTTCAGTGATCAGCTGGAATCGGTCCCGGTCCTTTATTTTCTGGGCAAACAGCCGGGCGGTTTCAATGCCGTGATCGATCATCAGGGCATAGCCCTGGGATCCCATGATTTTCAGGGCGCTGTCCAGGATCAGGGAGCTGGCTTCCCTGGAGCCTTCAAGGGTTTTGATGCCCAGGTCAACCGACCCTTTCCGGTTGACGTATCCTGCATGGTATACGATCCGGTCCAGTGCCCGGGGATCTTTGAAATAGACCATGCCGGCACTCATGGGCATGTAGAACTGTTTGTGACAGTCGATGGTTACAGAATCCGCTTCCTGTATGCCGGCCAGCAGGCCGGCATACTTTTCCGACAGCATCACAGGCCCGCCCCAGGCCGCATCCACATGAAAATGAATCTTGTGGGTTCTGCACAGGTGTGCCATCTGGGGCAAAGGATCAATACTTCCGGTTTCCGTGGCACCGGCAATGCCTACGATGGCGGCAATTTTTGTTTGTTTCCGGCGCGAGAGCTTCTGAACCATCCGGGTCAGTTTTGCCATATCAATCTGGTGGTTTTCATTCACATCCACTGCAATGACATTTTTGTTGCCGATCCCCAGGAGGCCGCCGGCTTTTTTTAATGAAAAATGGCCCCGTTCGGACACCAGCACCACCATACGTTCCAGATCATGAGCTTTCATAGCTGCCGGCATCCCGTCTTTTTCAACACTAAAAAAATGTTCAGTGGGGGGGAAACACCTGTTTCTGGCCACCCACAGGGCCGTGATATTGGCGGTGGTCCCTCCGTTGGTGAAAAGCCCCAGACAGGTATCTGCGTTCTGGACATGGCAGTCATAAAATTTTTGTTCCCGGTTATAAATCATGCGGTGCATCTTGGCCAGCACCTGTTTTTCCAGAACAGAGAGCACCTTGGATGTTTCCAGTTTGATCAGGTTCTGGTTCAGCGCAGCGGCAATGGCCTTGAGATGGACCATGAAAAACGGGATGGCTGACGTCATGTGGCCGATAAAATAGGGAGAGGCTACGTTCACGGCCCGGGGAGCTATCTCATTGATGATATCCCTGATAACTTCCGCCAGTTTTTTTTCCGGCTCCCTGTTTATGGCCGTGTCCGTATAGGAGCGGGCCAGGGTGGCCAGAGGGATGGCTTCGGTCACACCCACATGGGTGTTGAGAAAATCATGGAGCCCGAACAGGATCTGTTCCATGTATTTTACCAAGGTCTGCCGGCTTTTTTCATCCTCGGGGCGGATAAACACCCGGTGAAGGGTGTGCCAGTCAGCCACAAGGTCTGCAGGAATTTTTTCAGGTGCTGTCATGGCATGCGGTTGTTGAAAATCAATAGGCTGCGGATTCTCCCATTTTTATGCCCAGTTCCAGGGCGCTTTTGTTCATGTCCATGAAATCTTTGGGAATGGAAGTTTCCAGAACCTTTAGAATGGATTGGGCCTGGACCAGTCTGGTGATGCCGATCAGGGCTCCCAGCATGCAGATATTGAACACGATGGGCTTGCCGATTTTTCCCATAACCGTGTCATACATGGGCAAAGAGATATGTTTGGCATCCACTTTTTTTTCAATGGATACATATTTATTGTCCACCAGCAGCAGCCCGCCGGGCCGGATGATGTCTGAAAACGTATTATAGCTTTCCTGGGTCAGGCTCACCAGGATATTGGGCTGGACCACTTTGGGGAAAAAGATATCTGTTTCAGATATCAGTACATCGCTCCTGGTGGCGCCCCCCCGGGCCGCTGCCCCGTAGCTCTGGGACTGGGTGGCGTTTTTTCCTTCAAACATCACAGCAGCTTTGGCAAGAATGATGGCAGCTGTGATCACACCCTGGCCCCCTGACCCTGAAAAAACAAGTCGTGAACGTTCCATTATGCGTTTCCTTTCATTGCGGTCTCAATGATTTTGTCATAAGCCTCACAATATTCTGCCTTCTGGGTATCTTCCACAAAAATGCCCCGCTGGATAAGGTCAGGATTGTTTTCCAGTTTTTTGGAACCGATTTTAACGGTATTTGTCCTGAATCCTTCCATCATCTGGACCGCATCCCCTTCTTTGTTTTTTCTGCCGTAATAGGTGGGACACTGGGACAAAATCTCCACCACGGAAAATCCTTTGTGTGCAATGGCTTTTTTCAACAGGTCCCTGCACTCTGTGGCATGGAAAACCGTTGACCTTGCCACAAAACTGGCGCCGGCACTTTTTGCCAGTTCCACCACATCAAACTGGTTGTCAATGGTGGTATAGGGGGCGGTGGTGGCTTTTTTACCCAGACCGGACAACGGGGAAAACTGACCCCCGGTCATGCCGTAAATCCGGTTGTTCATCACAATGGCGGTGATATCGATGTTGCGCCTGGCCGCATGGATGAAGTGGTTCCCGCCGATGGCCAGGGCATCTCCGTCTCCCATGGGCACGATGGCGGTGATGCCGGGTTTGGCCAGTTTGACACCGGTGGCAAAGGTCAGGGCCCGGCCGTGGATGGTGTGCAGGGAGTGAAAATCCACATACCCTGAAATCCTTGAAGAACAACCGATGCCAGAGGTCATGACGATCTCGTTTTTATCCAGGCCCAGCTCATGGATAGCCCGGAGCAATGATCCCAGAACAATGCCGTGACCGCAGCCCGGGCACCAGATATGGGGAAAAAACCTGGACCGGATATAGTCTTTGAAATCAAATTCTTTGGTGGTCATGTTACACCCCCTTTCCCTGGATCATTCTCAGAATGGTTTTGATATCCGTGGGAGAAATGAGCTGGCCGTCAATGCGGTTGGCCAGAAAAACATTGTCAGGATTGTCCACAGCACTTTTTACCTGGGTGATCACCTGTCCCATATTCATTTCCACCACCAGTACAGCTTTGGCATTGGCACATTTTTCTCTGACCATGTCGCTTGGAAACGGCCACAGGGTCTGAAGCTCCAGAACTCCGATCTTCACACCCCTGGCGCGCCGGTTTTTGGCGATATGGATGGCGGACCGTGCTGAGGATCCATAGGAAACCAGAATGTAATCTGCATCATCCAGCCAGTATTCCTTGTGCATGGTTATGCTGTTGACGTTGTTTTCGATCTTGTCCACCAGATGGTGCAGAAGTTCGCTGACCACCTTGGGGTTGTTGTTGGGAAATCCCCACATGTCATGGAAAAGGCCTGTGACATTGTACCGGTGCTCAGCCCCGAAATCGGACATGGGCAGGCGGCCGTCCTCTCTGGGAAGATAGGGATGGTAATCCACACCTTTGGGAACTGAGGTGCGCAGCCGGCTCACCACTGGAATTTCTTCAGGATCAGGGAGGGTGAGTTTTTCACGCATATGGCCCACCACTTCATCCAAAAGGATTATCACGGGGGTCCTGTAGGTTTCAGCCAGATTAAAGGCTTCCACCGTGATTTTAAACACATCCTGGTTGTTGGATGCGGTCAGGGCAATGATGGCATGATCCCCGTGGGTTCCCCACCTGGCCTGGTTCACATCCCCCTGGCTCACATGGGTGGGATTTCCGGTGGAGGGCCCGCCCCGCTGGACATTGGCAATGACGCAGGGAATTTCAGCCATGCAGGCATACCCTAAAGCTTCCTGTTTTAAGGAAAATCCCGGGCCTGATGTGGCGGTCATCACTTTTTTGCCTGTGAGGGAAGCCCCGAGAATAGCACCCATGGAGGCAATTTCATCTTCCATCTGAATGAATTTTCCGCCCTGCCTGGGAAGCTTTTCAGCCAGGTGTTCTGCAATTTCCGTTGACGGGGTGATGGGGTATCCTGCGAAAAAATTGACCCCGGCATACAGGGCCCCTTCAACACAGGCTTCATTCCCCTGGACAAACCTGATATTATTTTGTAGAGTCATTTTCCCCTTCCTGAGTTTCTTTTATTTGTATTGCCAGATCCGGACATCTAAGTTCGCACAGCTTGCAGGCGATGCAATCTTCGGGCCGGGCTGCCCGGACTTTGCCTTCTGTGTCCAGTTCCAGTACTTTTTTGGGACAGAAATGAACACAGATACCACACCCCTTGCACCAGTGTGTATCAATTACATGTGTGACTGATTTGCCTTTTGCCATAATATCCTCAATTTTTATGAATGACGTATATCCAAAATTTTAAGGGCTTTCATTTAAGTGATTTGGATGGGGTTGTCAAGGATTACTCATATAAAAAACAACAGAGCATATTATGGGAGTTTTTTTTGAAAAAATCAAGGATAAAATATCCTATGGCCTTGATTCTCCTCATGATTTTTAATGGTTTTAAATGGTTGGGCCATTTGGGCCTCTTCTGGCATAGCTCCTGGTATCCACCCCGGAATTTAAGAGGGATAAATCAGGTTTGTACAAAACCCTTCGGGCATGGTATAAGTCTGAGGTCATGAAACAAAAGGCCTTCCTACAGATCAGTGTGATCATCCCCACCTTTAACCGGGCATGGACCCTGGCCAGAGCCATCGATTCAGTGCTGGCCCAGACATATGCACCCAGGGAGATTATTGTGGTGGATGACGGATCCACAGATGATACGCCGGCACTTCTGGCCGCTTATGGCAAAAAGATCCGGGTGCTCTCCCAGCCGGGCAAAGGGGTGAGCGGGGCACGGAATCTGGGGATACGTAACAGTTGCGGTGAGTTTATCGCGCTGCTGGATTCCGATGATCAATGGGAACCTGAAAAACTTGCCTGTCAGGCCGCATTTTTTTTTGCTCATCCCGGAGCCATGATCTGTCAGACCGAAGAGATCTGGATCCGCAACGGAATCCGGGTGAACCCCAGAAAAAAACACCAGAAACCTTCGGGCATGATTTTTGAGCCATCCCTTCACCTTTGCCTGGTCAGCCCGTCTGCAGTGATGATGAAAAAAACTTTGTTTGATATAAAAGGGATGTTCAATGAAAAATTTTTAGTATGTGAAGACTATGACTTCTGGCTTAGGGTCAGCACAGATACGCCGATTCACCTCATTGACAGGCCGTTGACTATCAAGTACGGGGGACATGATGATCAGCTTTCCCGCACTCATTCCCAGGACCGGTACCGTATTGCAGCCATACTGGATCTGGTCCGGTCCGGCACCCTGACCCGGAACCAGAAGACAGCTGCCGTATCCGTGCTCAGAGAAAAATGCAAGATTTACGGAAACGGATGTGTGAAGCGGGGAAAAACCGCTGAAGCCGGAATTTATCTGCAACTTTATACCCAACTGTTAAAAGGAGATTTCCAATGAAAGATGCGCTCCCCGCTTTTCCGGATCTGTCAAGGAAAGACAGGAACCGTTTGATGACCGATATGGTGTTTCGCATGATCATGCATTATGGATTCTGGTTTGCTGAAGTCCGGCACCAGATGGGAATGGAAACCGCCCTGGACATGATGGATACTGTGGTGCCGAAAGCCACGGCCATTGCAATGAACCGCCTGGCAGATGTCCTGGGGTTTGAACTCAAGAACGGTATGCCCGCAGCACTGGCATATATGGATGAAGACACCATAAATGAACTGTTAAAAAGTCTGGCTAAAAACTGGCTGGTAATGGACGGGGTCTGGTTTCAGGCAGTTGAAGCCGCCCATGGCATGAATGATGCCAAGCGGTGCAATGACTCCTGCTGGGGCAAGTTTTCTCCGTATGAGGCCCATGCCATAAAAAAATTTTTACATCTCAAGGATAAGCCGGGGCTGGACGGCCTTAAAAAAGCCTTGAATTTCAGGATGTATTCTTTCATAAATACGCAATCAATTGTTGACGAAGGACCAAAAAGTTTTGTATTTCAAATGGATGGGTGCAGGGTTCAGGCAGCCAGAAAACGTAAAAATCTGCCCGATTATCCCTGCAAATCAGCCGGACTGGTGGAATACACCTATTTTGCAACAGCCATTGATCCAGATATTAAAACCACCTGTATCGGGTGCCCTCCGGACCCGCATCCGGATGACTGGTTCTGTGCATGGCGGTTTACAGTGAAATAACGCAACTTTCAAACTTATGGAACATGGAAGGATTTCTATTATGGGAGCCACATCAGACAATATCCAGATTCTGAAGCAAAAAGAGCAGGAAATTCTGAAAATGGGTGGTGATGCAGCATTGGCCAAACGGCAGGAACAAGGACGGCTCAATGCCAGAGAACGCCTTGACTGTTTGTTTGATAAAGGCAGCTTCAGGGAGCTGGATATGTTTGTCACCCACCGGTGCACCAATTTCGGTATGGAAAAGGTGCAGATACCTGCGGACGGTGTCATCACCGGCCATGGACGGGTGGACGGCAGAATCGTGTTTGCCTATGCCCAGGATTTTACAGCCCGGGCAGGTTCGTTAGGGGAAATGCAGGCCAAAAAAATATGCAAGGTCATGGACATGGCCTTGAAAGCAGGGGCGCCTGTCATCGGCATGAACGATTCAGGCGGTGCCAGAATCCAGGAGGGCATCGATGCCCTGTCCGGATACGGGGAGATCTTTTTCAGGAACTCTGCCTGTTCAGGGGTTGTTCCCCAGATATCGGCCATCATGGGACCCACTGCCGGCGGGGCGGTGTATTCTCCTGCCATGACCGATTTTGTTTTCATGGTCAAAAAAAGTGCATACATGTTTATCACCGGCCCTAACGTGATCAAGGCGGTGACAGGAGAAGAGGTCACTTCTGAAGACTTAGGGGGTGCTATGGCCCATAATGAAAAATCCGGTGTGGCCCAGTTTGCCTGTGAATCAGATGAAGACTGCATCCTTCAGATAAAGACCCTGTTGTCTTATCTGCCTTCCAATAATATGGAAGACCCCCCGTTGATCCCGCCCACCGATGTCCCCGACCGCATGGATGCCTCTTTGGACACGGTGATTCCGGACAGCCCCAACCGGTCCTATGATATGAAAAACGTGATCCGGTCCATTGTGGATGACGGGCATTTTTTCGAACCCCACCAGTATTTTGCAAAAAACCTTGTGGTCTGCTTTGCCCGGCTCAACGGCCGGTCCATCGGCATTATCGCCAATCAGCCCAACCACCTGGCCGGATGCCTGGATATCAATGCCTCGGACAAAGCCACCCGGTTCATCCGGTTCTGTGATGCCTTCAACATCCCCATGCTCACCATTGCGGATGTGCCGGGGTATCTGCCCGGTTCCAACCAGGAATGGGGGGGCATCATCCGCCATGGGGCCAAACTGCTGTGGTGCTATTCCGAAGCCACGGTGCCCAAACTGTTGTTGATCACCCGTAAAAATTACGGTGGTTCCTATATTGCCATGTGTTCCCGTCACCTGGGTGCGGACATGGCCTTTGCCTGGCCCAGCGCCGAGATTGCAGTCATGGGTGCGGAAGGGGCGGCCAATATCATTCATGCAAGAGAGATCAAGGCGGCAGATGACCCGGCAGCCAAACGCAAAGAAAAAATCGTCCAGTACAATGACCAGTTTTCCAATCCCTATTGCGCGGCTGCCAGGGGGTATGTGGATGCGGTTATCCAGCCGTCTGAAACCCGGCCCCGGCTCATTGATGCTTTAGAAGCCATGGCCACCAAACGGGAGATGCGGCCGGCCAAAAAACATGGCAACATTCCTGTATAAAAAAGGGGGAACCATGGATAGAAAAAAAAGAGCAGCTGCCATGGCTGCGGTGTACAGCTATATTAAAACCGGTGAAGAGATCCAGGCCCGGCAGATGGCTGACCCGGCTCAAATCAGAGCTGACCAAACCCCTGTACCCGGTGAGTCACAAGGATCTGCACCCAATATCTGGGGCATGACCGGCCGTCAGTTTTTAATGCAGGCCAGCACCATGATGCAGCTGCGCATGTTTAAATAAACCAATTTTTTGGGAGAAAAACAGCAATGACTGAACATACCAGGGTTAAAATGACACAGATGAATTATGACAAAAACAGGCACAAGGCTGAAAATCCCCTGAAAGTGGAGGATATCTCCCTGCGGGATGGGCACCAGTCTCTGTTTGCCACCAGGGGCAGAACAGAAGATATGATTCCCGTGGCCGAGCGCATGGATGAGATCGGTTTCTGGGCTGTGGAGGTGTGGGGCGGCGCCACCTTTGACACCATGCACAGGTTTTTAGGTGAAGATCCCTGGCAGCGGCTGCGGACATTGAAGCGGTATTTTAAAAAAACCCCGTTTTCCATGCTGCTGAGGGGCCAGAACCTTGTGGGATACAGAAATTATGCAGATGATGTGGCAAAGCTGTTTGTGAAAAAAACCGTGGACAACGGCCTGGAAATATTCCGTACCTTTGATGCCCTCAATGACTACAGAAATTTTGAAACCGTGGTGCCGGTGATCAAGGAATGCGGTGCCCATTTCCAGGGCTGTATCTGCTATACCCTTACCGAACCCCGTCTGGGGGGAGAGGTCTACAACCTGGAGTATTACATCAAAAAGGCAAAAGAGCTGGAGGATATGGGTGCAGACAGTATCTGCGTCAAGGATATGGCAGGGCTGATGGCTCCCTATGATGCCTTTGCACTGGTCAGTGCCCTGAAAGACAATGTGAAGCCATTGATCCATCTGCACAGCCATTTTACGTCCGGCATGTCTGCCATGACCCATCTCAAGGCAGTGGAAGCCGGGGTGGACATCATCGACACCTGTGTGACCCCCTATGCATACAGAACCTCCCATGCAGCTTTGGAACCCCTGGTCATGACCCTTCTGGGCACCGGCAGGGATACGGGATTCGATATCAAGGCCCTGGCAGATATCAATGAGATTCTGGAAAAAGAGGTCATGCCCAAGTACAAGCATCTTCTGGATGATACCAAGGTGTCTCTCATCGACATCAATGTGCTGCTGCACCAGACACCGGGCGGGATGCTTTCCAACCTGGTGAACCAGCTGCGGGAGATGGATTCTTTAGACAAGATAGACCAGGTTTACAGGGAACTGCCCAGGGTGAGAAAGGAACTGGGCCAGGTGCCGCTGGTTACCCCCACCAGCCAGATCGTGGGCACCCAGACCGTGAACAATGTGCTGTTTGATACCCAGGAAGAGCGGTACAAGATGGTATCCGGCCAGGTGAAAGATCTGTGTTACGGGCTGTACGGCAAAACCTCTGTGCCAATAGATCCGGAGGTCCAGAAAAAAGCGTTGAAAGGCTATGCCAGAGGAGAGGAACCCATCTCCTGCCGTCCGGCCCAGGTGCTGGAACCGGAACTGGAAAAAGCCCGCAAAGAGATCAAAGATCTTGCCAGAGATGATGAAGATCTGTTGCTGTATGCGTTGTTTCCTGTGACAGGCAAAAAATTTCTCAAGCAGAAATACGGCAAAGAGCCGGTACCGGACAGCCTTAAACCCGTCACCATAGAAGAGGTGAAAAAACAGGATGCGCTGATTAAAAAAGCCAAAGCCGGGGAACTGGTGGAAAAGCCTGATTTTGAAAAAACGGAGAACACCCGGATTTTTACGGTTTTTGTGGAAGGAGAAGCCTTTGAAGTGGGGGTGGAAGAGCAGGGCGGATCTCCTGTAATCACCCAAGCAGGCCCGGGCGGCACCGTTTCTGAGGCACCGGGACAACCGGTTTCTGAAGCCCGGGAAAAAAAATCTTCAGCCCCTGCTGCACCGGCACAGCCGGCAGATTCCAAACCTGATCCAAAGCCGGTAACCGCACCAGCGGCTTCCCAGGCAGACGGTACTCCCATAAAAGCCCCCATGCCCGGCATGGTGATCAAATATGAAAAAATGGTGGGGGACACAGTGGATGAAGGGGAAACCATTGTGGTCATTGAGGCCATGAAAATGGAAAATGCCCTGCCTGCACCTGTGGGCGGTGTTGTTGCCGCCATAGGCTTTGATACAGGAGATTCCGTGGCAAAAGATGATGTGCTGGCGGTTATCAGTCCTGCATGATTGACAAAAGAGGGGGGCTGCTTATTTTCTTTTTCAAAAGCCGTCAGACTACCAAAGGAGATAAGAATAATGGCATTTGAAACCAAAGAAGAACTGCTTGAACGATACATTAAGATGGATAAACCGGCCTGTCCCCACTGCATGCAAAAGATGACCCTGTGGGAAGTGCCGCCCATCAATTTTTCAGACGGACTGGGATGGGGTACCCCTTATCTGTTTGTCTGTTTCAACGATGACTGCCCGTCCTATAAAGGCGGGTGGGATCATCTCCAGGAAACCATGGAAGCGCCTGCCTCCTACCGGTGTATCAATGAACCGGGACAGAAAAATTTTGAATACATGCCGGTGTTCAGCCCTGTGGGAACCACCGGCGGCAAACTGGATGATGAATCCCTGATCCGGCAGGAGGAATTAAAGAAAAAAACCAGTCAGGCATTTTCCATTCTCACCGATTATTATATATCCAGGGACTGGGATGAGATATTAAAAATGGTTCTGGATCCTGTAATTCCAAACCGGGCAAGGCTCAAGGCTGCTGAAATGGTGGGGGAGCTGGGTGAAATAGAGGCCATCGAGCCGTTGATCAACCACAATTTTCCCACCCCGGCCCTGGACGAAGGGGTAAGAAAAGCGGTTGACCAGCTCCATGAACGTCATTTCACAAGAGAGTGCCCATATTGCGCGGAAATTATTAAAAAACGGGCCAGGCTGTGCAGACATTGTAATATGGAAGTGCCCAGGGCCTGAAAATCACCGGTTGATTTTTTCCAGATTAAAGGAGCGGTAGATGATCATCTCCCGCTCCTTTTTTGTTTTATCAAGGGGTACGAATACCAGATCCGGTAGCATTTTTTCCATTTTTCCCCGGGATGGAATTGATGACAGACCCTGTCCGGTTGTTTTCCCTGAAAGGGTGTCTATAATCACTGCGTTTTTTGCATCTGTGGACACGGCAAACGGGATCTGATACTCCCGGATCAGCCTGGCACCTGCCAGAATTTCTCTCTCATAAGAACCGATGGCGCCGGCCACACAGGTCACGGCCATGACAGCCCGGTCTTTGAGGCAGACCACAAGGTCAATGGATGACGGGTAATCTTCTCCCTTGAACTGCACTGTCAGGGGGGCATCCACATGGATATCTTCTTTCTTATACCCTTTGATTTCCACCAGAAATTTTTCAAAATTCTGACGGCTGATTTCTGATCCCATATTTCTGATTTCGTTTCCGGTGATATAGTCTTTGATCTGTTCCATCATGTAACCCTTTGATTCAATTGATTCAGTCGGTGATCATGGGGGTGCCGGTCATTTCTCCGGGCTGGTTCAGTTTCAGTATCCTGAGGATGGTGGGGGCGATATCCCCGAGTATTCCGTCTTTTAAATTCATGGCAGGCAGACCGTTTCCAGCGATGATAAACGGTACCGGATTCAGTGTATGGGCTGTATGGGGGGATCCGTCAGGGGCTGTCATCTGTTCTGAATTACCGTGATCTGCCGTGATAAAGGCGGTGCCACGGGTTTCCCAGATGGCTTCCACCACCTTTTTTACACACTGGTCCACGGTTTCACAGGCTTTGATGGCAGCAGCGAGCACACCGGTGTGGCCCACCATGTCCATGTTGGCGAAATTGAGCACAATAAACCTGAACCGGCCGGACCGGATTTTACCGCAGGCTTGTTCCGCCAATTCAACCGCACTCATTTCAGGTTTTTGATCATATGTGGCCACATCCCTGGGAGATGGAATCATGATTCGTTCTTCGCCGGCAAACGCAGTGTCATCTCCCCCGTTGAAAAAATAGGTGACATGGGCATATTTTTCTGTTTCCGCCATGCGCAGCTGGGGGATGCCGCAGTCACTCAGCACCTTACCGAAAATATTGGTCAGGTGCTGGGGGCTGAATGCCACCGGCAGATCAAAGGTATCATCATACCGGGTCATGGTCACAAAACAGGACAGATCCGGGAGGTTTTTTCTGATAAATGGCGAAAATTTTTTTTCAATAAACGCCCGGGTGATCTCTTTGGCCCGGTCCGCCCTGAAATTGAAAAAAATGATGCCGTCCCCATCAGTGATGGTGCCGGTGTCGGACCCGGATGGGTTTTCAATGAATATGGGAAAGATAAATTCATCGGTCTGGCCTTTTTCATAGGCCTGGCTGACAGCTGCCAGGGGATCGGTGTGCCTGTCTCCGGCAGCCCCGGTCATCAGGTCGTATGCTTTTTGAATCCGGTCCCACCGGGTATCTCTGTCCATGGTCCAGTACCGGCCGGCAATGGTCTTGATGGTTCCGAACCTGTGACGGTTCAGATGCCGGGTCAGCCGGGCCAGATATGTGATACCGCTTTTAGGAGAGGTGTCACGGCCATCCAGGATGGCATGAATATACACGGTTTTTACCCCGCAGACCCTGGCCATGTCCACAAGGGCTAAAAGGTGACTGATATGGCTGTGAACACCACCGTCCGACAAAAGTCCCATCAGGTGCAGGGTGTTGTTTTGGGTTTTCACGGTATCCATGGCGCTTTTCAGAACCGGATTGTCAAAAAATGTGCTGTCTTCAATGGCCGTGTTGATTCGGATCAGATCCTGGAGAACCCGCCTGCCTGCCCCGATATTCATATGGCCCACCTCGGAATTGCCCATGGTACCGTTGGGCAGGCCCACAGCCGAACCTGAACACAGCAGCCGACAGTGGGGTGCGTTTTCCAGAAGATGATCCAGAAACGGGGTATGGGCCTGGGCCACGGCATTGCCGTCATAATTTTTATTGATCCCCCATCCATCCAGGATCATGAGAATGTTCACAGGATGGTGTTCAGGTGTCATAAGGTTTCTTCCTGTTGTTTTTCTTCAGGGTCAAACCCGGACAGGTCCAGGCGGGGAGCCTCACTCCACAGGCCTTCCAGGTCGTAAAATGCCCTGGTACGGGATTCAAACACATGGATTATCAGGCTGCCGTAATCCAGCAGTGCCCATTCACCCTCCTTGATGCCTTCGGTTCCCAGAACCCGGATATTTTTGGCCTTAAGGCGTGTGACAATATGTTCAGCCAGGGAGGTGACCTGGCGGTGGGAACCTGCTTCCGCAATAACCAGTATATCGGTATATGATGTATATTGGCTCACATCAATGGCGGTGACGGACCTGGGCTTGCGGCTGAATACAGGGTCAAGATAGGGCGTGATTTCTTCTAAAAGATCTGTCATAAATATAATTTCCTTTTACTGATGATCTTTTCCACAGGGTCGGGGACAAGGCCTTTTATGGAAAGGTGTTGTTTCACCCGGTGTCGTATCATGGTGGATGAAATATCAATTTTTGGTACAGGGCAGATGCAGACGGGCTGCAGCCTGTCATGTACAAATCTGTTTTCTTCCTGATACCATGTGTATCCTTTTGATATGTGTTCGTCAAGAAAGGATGCAATCAGCTGGTGCTGCCCGTGCGTTCCCCTGAGCATGACAATGATGGGGACAGCTGAGAATATGGCATCTTTTTTTTTCCAGGAAGGGGTGTCGAAAAAAGCGTCTGACCCCATCAGCAGAAAAAACCGGTGGGTTGTGCCGTGGCGCTGCTGAAAAGAACGGATGGTGTCAATGGTAAATGACGGGCCGTCCCGGGTTACTTCAATATCAGAGGCATCCAGTCCATCTATGGCCGCCAGTGTGGTTTTAACCATCTCGTAACGGTCCCGTGCCGGTGCCAGGTTGATATTGGGTTTGTGGGGAGGGGTGGCAGCAGGAAAAAAAAATATTTTATCCAGCCCGAATTGGTGTTTGACATGGTCGGCGACACGGATATGGCCGTTGTGGAGCGGGTTGAATGTGCCACCAAAAAGCCCGGCTTTCATAGGATCACTCTTGTTCTTTTTGCAGTCGTGATGCCAGCAGTTTTATCAGCCTGCCCACCCCCTGGCCGGTGGCGGCTGAAATGGTGTGGATTTCAAGGTCTGGGACGGCGTTGCAGAAACTGTCCACCCGGTGGCCGGTGCCGGTCAGGTCAATTTTATTAATCACGATGATCTGGGACTTGTCTGCCAGATCACGGCTGTAAAGGGCCAGTTCCCGGTTTATCATGGTAAATCCGTCAAGGGGGGATTGGGGATCAATGGTGCCGGCATCAATAAGGTGGATCAATATACCGGTCCGTTCAATGTGCTTGAGAAATTTGATACCCAGGCCTGTTCCCTGGTGGGCCCCTTCAATCAGTCCTGGTATGTCTGCCACGGCAAAGGGTTCACCAAACGGGGGTGTCACCATACCCAGGGTTGGAGTGAGAGTGGTAAACGGGTAGTCTCCGATTTTGGGTCTGGCTGCTGACATGGCAGAGATAAGGGTGGATTTCCCGGCATTGGGCAGTCCCACGATACCCACATCCGCCACCAGCTTTAATTCCAGTTTGAGTTTTAATTCTGTTCCGGGAAGCCCGGGCTGGGAATATCTGGGAGCCCGGTTGGTGGAGGTAGCAAACCGTTTGTTGCCCCTGCCGCCTTTTCCACCCAGAGCAATGATATATTCTGAATCAACCAGGGTAAGGTCTGTGATGGGTTCTCCTGTGTCTGCATCAAGCACCAGGGTTCCGCGGGGAAGATCAAGATAGTAATGGGTGCCGTTTTTACCGTGTTTCTGGCGGCCCATACCGGGTGCCCCGTTCTGGGCCCTGTGGGTTTTCTGGCGGCGATAGTCATACAGGGTACGTTTGCCCGGATCCACCCTCAGAATAACATGACCGCCGTCACCGCCGTCTCCCCCGTCTGGTCCGCCCCGTTCAATGAACCGTTCCCTTCGAAACGACGTGCATCCCGGACCGCCATCACCGGATTTGATGGTGATGACTGCTTCATCGACGAATTTCACGCGGCATAAACACTGACTTTTTTGCGGTCCCGGCCTTTTCTTTCAAAAGTCACAACCCCGTCAATCTTTGCAAAAAGGGTGTAATCTCTGCCCATCCCCACATTGTTACCCGGATGGAGTTTGCTGCCCACCTGTCTGACAATGATGTTGCCGGCCAATACGGTCTGTCCGCCGAATTTTTTAACACCCCGGCGCTGGGCATTTGAATCCCGGCCGTTTTTTGAACTGCCTGCTGCTTTTTTATGTGACATGTGTCAAATCTCCTTTATGCTGAAATGGACGCGATTTTAATTTCAGTATAGTGCTGCCTGTGGCCCTGCATCTTTCGGTAGCCTTTGCGGCGTTTATACTTGAAAACCAGCTGTTTTCTGCCTTTGCCCTGTTCCACAACATGGGCCCTTACAACTGCATTTTCAACCACAGGATTTCCCAGCGTGATGGTTTCTCCGTCTGAAACCATGAGCACATCATTAAATTCAACTTGGGAACCTTCGGTGCTGTCCAGTTTTTCTACCTTCAGAATCTGGTCCTCCTGAACCCTGTATTGCTTTCCCCCGGTTCTGATTACTGCGTACATGGGTATATTCTCCTTATCAGATCAATTTTTTTGTTCCAATTTTTTTGTTCCAATTTTTTTGTTCCATAATCTTTAAAACTCCAAATTCTATAATTAAATGATTTATTTGTCAACGCAAAATTGAATCTCTCTGGATATTCAATGCAAATATCGACACAAAAAATTTCTTGCAAAACAGGTGGTTCAAAGATAAAGATATGTCATGAATTATATGCCTGTACTTCACATGATTCACAACCTGGCGCTGCTGTTATCCACCGCATTTATCTTTGATCTGGCAACGGCTGGATGGCCAAGAAAACAAACAGTATATACACAGGGTCTGTTTGGTATTTTTCTGGGGGTCATCGGTATTGCTGCCATGATGATTCCCTGGAAGGTTGCACCAGGGGTTATCATTGACACACGCTCTGTTTTACTGGGCATCTCCGGGCTTTTTTTCGGGTGGTTGCCCACCACCGTGGCAATGGCAATGACGGCAGTCTTCCGTTTGTTTCAGGGTGGGGCAGGGGCCTGGACCGGTGTGGCCGTGATAATGTCTTCCGGAGGCATTGGGATTGCCTGGCGCCATTACCGCAGTATGCATCTGTCTGACATCTCCTGGAAAGAACTTTATTGTCTGGGTCTGGTGATTCATCTGGTTTTGCTGGCCCTGATGCTTACACTTCCCTGGAACATTGCCCTGGCAGTGCTTTCAAAAGCCACCCTGCCTCTGATCGTGATATATCCTTTGGGCACCATCTTTTTAGGCATGCTCATGGCCAACCGGCTGCAGCGGGAAACTGTGCAGCAAAAGCTTGTGGAATCTGAACGGTTTGCTTTTGCCACCATCAACGCATTAACCGCCCATGTGGCGGTTCTGGATGAAAACGGGGTGATCATTGCCGTAAACAGATCATGGCGTGATTTTGCCGCATCAAATCCTCCGGTCCGGCAAAATGTCTGTGAAGGGGCAGACTATTTTGCCGTGTGCGATGCTGCTGACGGTGAAGACACACCCCTTGCCCGGTCCTTTGCCCGGGGCATCCGGTCGGTGATAAAGGGGGAGGTACAGACATTTTCCAAGGAATATCCCTGCCATTCTCCTGATGAACAGCGGTGGTTTGCAGGCAGGGTGACCTGTTTTGATACGCCGGGGGCCCTGCGGGTGGTTGTGGCCCATGAAAACATAACAGAACGTAAACTGGCTGAACAGCGGTTGACCCATCACCGAAACAATCTGGAAAAACTGGTAAAACAGCGTACGCTTGGCCTGGAAGAGAAAAACCGGCAGCTTGTCAGAGAAATGGCAAGAAGAAAACAGGCGGAAAATACCATCAAAGAAAGCGAAGAGCGCTACCGGATACTTGTTGAACTGACCCCGGATATCATCTACCGCATCAAAGAAAATGGTACCATCGATTTTATCTCCTCTGCTGTCCGGCAGCTGGGATACAGCCCTGAGGAACTTGTCGGAAAACCGCTTGCCGATATCCTGCACCCGGAAGACAGGGAAAAATTTGAGCATCTCCTGGTGGAAAAGCGTATAGGAAAACGAAGGCGCACGAACCTTGATGTCCGTTTTGTGCACAAAAAACAAAAATCCCAGGATTACGCACTAAGCTTTACATTTGTCCAGCTTTCCGCCCGTGGATACTGGGATGTACCTGACGATGAGATTACAAGGCCTGACAAGCAATTTCTCTGCACCCTGGGCATTGCCCACGACATTACCATACGCAAGCAGGCGGAAAAAGAGCTTGAAAAACTGGCCCGTGCGGTTGAACAAAGCCCTGCCACAGTGATCATTACTGATGTGAAGGGAGCGATTCAATATGTGAATCCTAAATTTACAGAATTGACCGGTTATTCATTGCAGGAGGTGATCGGAAAAAATCCAAGGATATTTAATTCCGGACATCATTCCAAAAAGTTTTACAAAAATCTGTGGGAGACAATTCTGGCAGGAAAAAACTGGTATGGCACGTTCTGCAACCTGGGGAAAAATGGTAGGCATTATTGGGAGCGGGCATCCATCTCCCCTGTCCGGAACAAGGACGGCAAAATTTCACATTTTGTGGCTGTAAAAGAGGATATCACCAAGCTGCTGCAATATGAAAATGAACTTAAGCAGGCAAAGGAAGAAGCGGAAAGTGCCAACAGGGCAAAATCAAGTTTTCTTGCCAATATGTCCCATGAACTGCGCACCGCTTTGAATGCTGTCATCGGTTTTTCCGAAGTTCTCAAGGATCAGTATTTTGGGCCG
>JAIPDY010000023.1 GCA_021737445.1 Desulfotignum sp. | reverse complement strand
AGCAGCGGTGGGCACCAGTGAGGCAACCGTGGTCCGGTTTGTGCGGCAGCTGGGGTTCAGGAACTATGCTGGTTTCATCAACACCCTGCGGGATCTCATCGACAGGGACCTGACCCTGGTGGAGCGAGGCAGGATGCGCCATCTGGTGGCCGGCAGTGAAGATAAGGAACTGGGCCGCCTCATCAATCAGGATATCCGCCGCATCAGGGCGATGCACAACAACATTGACCCTGCAACGGTGAAGGCTGTGCGCACCGCATTGAAAACAGCACCGGCCGTGTATGTGATGGGCTCCAGGCTCTCTTATTCATCTGCCCACTACATGGGCTGGACCATGTCAAAAATCCGGACCAGCGTGTGCATCCTCAACGGCAGTGACAGAACCAGCATGGACCAGATGATTTTTGCCCCCAAGGACGCGGTGGTGGTGGTCATTGCCACTTCGCGCTATCCCAATGAACTGATCCGCCTGGGAAAGATACCCAGACATCAGGGCCTGTGCCAGATTTTGATCACAGACAGTGCCGCCTGCCCCCTGGTCCAGTTCAGTGACCATGTCCTGATCACTCCCCAGAAAAGCATCCCGTTTCTGGGCACCCCGGTGTCCATGATCAGCCTTATCCATTATCTGCTCCATACCCTGGCCGCTGATATGGGGGATCAGCTGAAACATCACCAGGAAAAACTGGACCAGGCATATCTGGAAAATGATATCTGGTTCAACTGACAAAAAACGGCCGGCAGGCAGTTGCAGGATAAAAACGTCATTTTTATCCTGTTCCAGCTGCCAGTACGGCAGCTCCTATGGCCCCGGTCTCCTGGGAAAAAGATTCGATGATAAGGGGCAGTTTCAACCGTTTCTCAAGGGCAGCTGCCATGCCTGAATTTTTCGCCACCCCGCCGGTCATCATGACAGGCCCCCTGATCCTGATTTTGGCGGCAAGGTTGGCCACACGGGCCGCAGCTGCATCATGGATACCGGCAATAATGTTTTCTCTTTTTTCCTGCCGGGCAATCATGGAGATAACCTCTGATTCGGCAAACACAGTACAGATACTGCTGATTTTTGACGGGTTGTCTGCCTTTTGGCCCACCTCTCCCATCTGGTCCAGCGCAACCTCCAGGGCACGGGCCATCACTTCCAGAAATCTTCCCGTGCCAGCTGCACATTTATCGTTCATGGCAAAATTTTCCACCCGGCCCTGGTCATCCAGAAGAATAGCCTTGCTGTCCTGGCCTCCCACATCAATGACACCCCGGATATCAGGATTCAGAAAATGGGCACCTGCCCCGTGACAGAGAATTTCAGTCATGGTTTTGTCAGCAAAATCAACACTGGCACGGCCATAGCCTGTTGATACGACAAAACTGATATCTGTGCGGGACAGGCCATTTTGCTGCAGCAGGGTGTCAAACACCCGGATGCCGGCATTCAGGTGATGGTACCCGGTGGGAATCACCAGGGTGCCCAGAAGATCTTTGCCATTTATCAGGGCGGCCTTGGCAGTAATGGAACCGATATCGATGCCTGCACAGATCATCGGCTGTTATGCCTCCCTTTGTTTGATGATTTCCATGAATGTGTCAATCCGTGTTTCCGCCTGGGCTTGTGAAAAGCTTCTGGGATCCACCATGTCTGCCTCAATCATGAGAACCGGGAGGCCGGTTTTTTCCCTGACGGTTTTCATGATGTCCATCTGGCCGAAGGAATAGGGCTTGCAGGACCGGTTGGAGTGCATAACCAGTCCATTTACATCGTAAAACCGGATCATGTCCAAAACCTGGTCAGCCATCTGGTCCACACCGATGTTCAGATAAATTCTGGTATACGCCTGGGCTATGGAATCCAGAAAATTGTCCTCATCAATATATTGAATGGCCCCGCACCAGGCAGAGGTATAGGTGTCAGCCACCAGACAGGCATTGTGGCCGGAAAACCTGGCTGACAGCCATTTGAGCCGGTGCCAGACCGGCAGGTTGTCCCATAACAGCCGGTATTTTTCATGGGGAATACTGCTGATTCCGTCTTTGATCCGCTGCTCCATTTCTGCGATCAATTCTTTGTAAAAGTCAACTGCTATAGGTGTCCCCCTCAGGGTCACAATGAGAGCAAGAAAGAAAAAAGCGTCAAACGCAGACATGGGGGATGGTTTGTGGGCTGTGGTATTAAGCACCTTCTGCCAGAGACGCTGGCCTTCAAAAGACAGTTTTCCCACTTGCGTCATTTTGTCATGATCCAGTTTTCTCTGGGTCACATTTTCAAGAAAGACAATATATTCATCCACCTGGGCCCTGACATAAGCGGCGATGTCAGGTGTATACCCGGTATGGCAGATCGGGGTATCCAGAATAAACAACGGTACATTGTAAAACCGTGCCTGGATTTCATACCATTTTAACACCGTGCCGCAGATATTGTTGCAGCAGATAAGCATGTCAGGCCTGGGCAGCCCGCCGATGGGGCCGCCCTTTTCCACGGAACAGGCGATATCGGCCCTGGCATAGGAGCACAGATCAAAACTGTACCCCATCTCTTCCGCTTTGGCACAAAGTTCTTCCCCCATTTTTGCCGAACCGATCATGGCGCCGTGATTTTCAGGATAAACCGGGATGATATCCATGGCCACCAGGGGTTCCACAGGACCTCCCGATGTGATCCAGGCCACCTGTTTATTGTTCTGTCCGGCGCTCAGGGCCTCAAGATAGTAGGTGGTCATAAGATCCCGCATTTTTTTGACGGATCTGATTTTTGTTGTGTCAACAGGTTTTTCAGACATATGAAGATCCTTATATTACAGCATGTGAATAAATGTTTCAATCCGGGTGGAAAACTGGCCCTGGCTTTGCTGAAGGCCATCCATTTCTAGAACCGTGCTTTTGATCCCATTCTTGTCGAGAAACTCCTTGAGATACGGATAATCAAATGCATGGGGATCACAGAATTTGAGCATCAGGAAAATGACCCCGGCTGCCCGGTTCCTGCGGACAAGCGAGACAAGATTTTTTGCCCGGAAGGTCAGGCCTGCATGTTTTGCAGGACAGATTACCCGGCCCATCAGGCGGCTGGCAATGGCGGACAGCGGGTCCTCATCTTCAGCCACAGCACTGTCAAACCATCGCTGACCTGTGCACAGGTCATCTCCCACAACAGCTCCGCCGGCAGCCTCAACCGCGTCAAATATATCCGGGGTGTCGCACAAGGAACCAGAAAGGATCACCCTTTTTGCCGGGCTATCCGGATAAACCTTTTGTTCAAGATGTGACACAATACCGGCCAGAAGGTCGGCAGCCTCTTTTCTGTCCATGATCATGGCGCCTTTTACCAGGGCATACAGGTCAACCCCCCGGATAGATCCGGGATACCGGCAATTCAACCCATAGATAGTCAAAAGGTGTTTGCGGATACTGTTGCACAGCGCAATGGAGTCTGCCAGATCTGTATCAATGATTTTTTTCCCGACTGCAGCCTCAAGATCTTCTTTAAACCGGGCCAGCACCTTTTTCATATAGATGGCCGCGCTGTTTGTATTGAGCTTGGCCGGCAGGACCAGGTCGGCAAAAAATTGATATTTTCCATTCATGCGCCAGATATCACTTAGCCGCTGCATGGAATCACATGTATGGGGAAAAACCGTGCCGTCAAGAAAATCCAGCCGGCCGGCCAGGCTGTCTTCCAGAATTCCCCGGACAACAGAGCAGCAATAGGACTGGAGATGGTTTTCCGCCAGAATGATCTCGTGTTTGGAGGAAAACAGCCGCATGGGATGAAAGCCTGCGGCATGGATGATCTCTTCAGGTGCGTAGGAGCACAGGTATCCAATAATTTTCCGGTTGGTTTTCTGTATTTTTAAAACCGTGTCGAAAATATTATTCACGGCTTCATGGAAGCGTTCAATCTCCTTCATGTAATCTGTCTCCTGTGTCGTTTTCCCTTATCCCCAAAGAGGTGCTGTGAGATCCCGGATGATTCTGCCCAGGACCCTGTTGCCTGATGGTTCTTATACCGAACACCGGCTGATAAGTCAAAAGGTGTGAAAAAGATAATGCCTTGACAAAAAAAAGTCCCGACTTTAGGATACAGCCGTTAATCACGCTCGTCCAGATGCTGCCCAAAAGGATTTAATTTATATGACACCATCCTGCACCATCATTTTTGAACCTTTTGGCCGGCGGGTCACTGTGCCGGCCGGAACCACGCTGTTTCAAGCCGCCCTTTCCAGGGGGATACTGCTGCGATCCGATTGCGGAGAAAAAGGCACCTGCGGAAAATGCCTTGTCATTGTGGATCACCCTGACCACCTGTCCCCCAGGACAAAACAGGAACAAAAGCTGCTGAAAAAAAAAGAGGCTGATCACCGCTTATCCTGCCAGGCCATTGTACTTAAAGGACCGTTGCAGGTCACCATACCGGAAAACCTGGTTGTGGGAAATGAGGTGTTCGGCAAAACCGGGATTCAGGGAAAATTTCCCATTGATCCGGTGGTACACCGCTTTATTCTCACCGCCGCCGAGATCAAGGCGGCTGAAGGCAAAGACACCTTGAGCCAGGCGGAAAAAATCTGCCGGGCAGTGGCTGCAAAATTTTTTCGAAAAATCCGGTTCAACAACCGGTTTTCTCTGGCACAGCTGTCTGATCCTGGTATGTATGACAAGGATCTCACCGTGGTATTTGAGGAAGATGCCGGTGTCATTGCCGTGCAAAAAGGACTGCACCCAACCGGACTGGGCATTGCCTTTGATATAGGCACCACCACCATTGCCGCCTACCTGTGTGACATGGCAGACGGTACCATTCTGACAGCCAAGGCCATGGTCAACCCCCAGCGCCGGTATGGGGAGGATGTGATCTCCAGAATCGCGGCCGCAGGAAAAAATCCAGCCCATCTTACAGCCCAGCAGCAACTGGCTGCCGGAGCCATGAATCACCTCATCGAGGCCTGCCTGGAAGAAGTTGGCAAAAACCTGGATGCCATTGACCGGATCACCATGGTGGGCAACACCACCATGCAGCATATCATCGCCGGATTCAACCCACACACCCTGGGCATTGCCCCGTACCTGCCGGTCCTCCAGAATGGTCTGGTCACCACCGGGGCTGATCTGGGACTGCATATCCCCCAAACGGTTCCGGTATATATCTTTCCGGTGATTTCCGGATTTCTGGGGGGAGATATCCTGGCTGCCTGTCTGGGGGACCGGTCCCACACCAGAAAAGAGACCACCCTGATCATTGATATCGGCACCAACGGTGAACTCATGCTGTGCACCGGTACAACGACCTGGGCCACCAGCTGTGCCACAGGGCCTGCCCTGGAAGGGGCACAGATATCAAATGGCATGCGGGCCGCCACCGGGGCGGTGAGCCGTGTCTGGGTGGACAAAGACGTCATTGCCCATGAAACAATCAACAATGCACCGGCTGCCGGTATCTGCGGCTCAGGAGTCATTGATATTCTGGCTGCCATGCGCAAAACCGGCATCACCCGGGAAGACGGCACCTTTGATCCTAAAAAAAATGGGGTGACCTGCGATGATACCGGTGTAGGCCGGGCATTCACCCTGCCTGGCACAGATATCCGGTTTCTTCTCAAGGATGTCCGCCAGGTCCAGCTGGCAAAGGCAGCCCTGTTTGTGGGGATTGAACTTCTTCTGGACAGGGCCGGGGTCAAAGAGGTGGACCGCACCATTCTCACTGGGGCCTTCGGTGCCAAATTTGACTGGAAAAACGCCCGGGATATCGGGATGCTGCCCGGCGATATCTGCAAAAACAAGATGATCGCAGCAGAAAACCTGGCCGGTACCGGCGCGGTCATGGCATTGCTGAACAAAACACACCAAAAAAAAATCCAGAAATTATCCAGACAGGTGCATTTTCTTGATCTGGCTTCCGAACCCGGATTTGTAGACCGGTTTTCCGCAGCCACCCGATTCCCATCCCTGGATTTGCGCCAGCCTTAAAAATATCTGTTTCCTGTAAAAAAGAAAGGAGTCAGACACATGAAACCCATCAAAACCCTTTTATTGACAATATGTGTTTTCTGGATGGCAACCCCTGGATCTGCCGTTTTTGCAGATAATTACAGCCACACCATCTCGGTATTTAAAAAATCCCCTGTTGTAATGCCGTTTTTTAAAGATGCCTATGGATATGCTGTATTTCCCACAGTGGGAAAGGGCGGCATTGTTGTGGGGGGTGCCTTTGGTAAAGGCCGGGTATACCGGCAGGGAATTCTTACCGGTCACGTGACCCTGTCCAAAGTGAGCGTGGGATTTCAGTTGGGGGGACAGGCATTTTCAGAAATCATTTTTTTCCAGGACAAACGGGCCTATGATGAATTTACCAGCGGCACATTTGAATTTGATGCCTCTGCCTCTGCTGTGGTCATCACTGCAGGCGCCCAGGCAAAGGCCGGCACAGAAGGCGGAACTGCCAGTGCCAGTGCAGGCCCTGGCACGGGAACCCAGGCCAGCTTAGGGTATAGAAAGGGTGTGGCCGTGTTTGTTCATACCAAGGGGGGCCTGATGTATGAGGCAACCATCGGTGGCCAGAGATTCGATTTTACCCCCCTTTAATACGTCACATTTCAGGAAATACGGGTGGAGAGCATCGGGTTGCTATTTTTCAGGGAGTATGGTTCAATTATGGCATGAGTGAAAATGTTTTTTATTTTATCCTGGTGCAGAGCACGGCCATCATGTCCGGCATTCTGGTGCTGGGGGTACTGGGGCATATGGTGTATCAGCGCAGAGAACCCCCCAGCATGATTGCCTGGCTTTTGGCCATCATCCTGCTGCCCTATTTTGCCGTGCCTCTTTATTTTATCTTCAGGAGCAGAAAACTCAAACGCCGGGAAAAAACGGTTTTCAAACTGACGAAAAAAGGAGAAATCCCGGAAACAGAAGCCACCCGCATTGACATGGTGCTGCGGAACAACGGCATTGCCGGTGCCACACAGGGCAACCGGTTTTTTTTCTATACCGACGGTGTCAAAGCCTATAATATTATTATGGAACAGATCTCTTCGGCCAGGCACTCCATTCTCATATCCACCTATGTACTGCGGCCTGACAATGTGGGAAGAAACATTCTGGCTGCCTTAACCAGGAAAGCCTCCCAAGGGGTTCAGGTCAAGCTTCTCATCGACTGCATCGGCTCTCTGCCTCTTTATCTGTATCAGCCACCCCTGCGGAAACTGAAAAAAGCCGGAGGCCGGGTGGCATTTTACATGCCCCTTTTGACCCGCCCTTTTCAAAACTATATCAACCTGCGAAACCACCGCAAAATTTTTATTTTTGATGATAAAACCGTTCTTTCCGGCGGGATGAACATCTCTAGAGAATATATTGGCCCGTCACCCTGTGAAAAAAGGTGGCAGGATCTGTTGTTTTTCATCCAGGGACCGGCTGTATTCCATTACCTGGAAATTTTTACTGCGGACTGGAACCATACCGCTTCTGACAAACTGGAACTGCCCGGTTTTCTGCCGGCAGCAGCCGGTAACACCAATATCCAGGTGGTGCCCTCGGGCCCGGATATCCAGAGTGACGCCCTGTACGAAGCGCTGCTGTCTGCCGTGTTTTCAGCCCAGGAACGCATCTGGATCGTAACCCCCTATTTTGTGCCGGATAAAAGCCTGATGCAGGCCCTGGTCATTGCCTGCCACAGAGGGGTGGATGTCAGACTCATCACCCCGTCCAGCTCCAACCATCTTATTGCCGACCTGAGCCGGTCCGGATTCATGCGGGACCTTGACAGCAAAGGGGTAAAGGTATGTCTTTATCCCCATGGCATGATACATGCCAAAGCGATCCTGTATGACCGCAGAGGCGTGATAATGGGTTCTGCCAATTTTGACCAGCGCAGCCTGTTTCTCAACTATGAAGTGGTGAGCTTTGCCTATTCCAGAGCGATCATCGACCAGTGTGAAGAATGGATGGCACAGCTTTTAGACAGCTGTATCTGCCATATGCAGCCGGGCGGCCGGTGGCGCCGGTTCAGTGAAAATCTCATGAGCGTATTTGCCCCGCTGCTGTAACCAAATAGTCTTTGATAAAGGCCATGTTTAAACCCGACACCCCATTATTTCGATCCCCTTTGAAACTGGAGAACAAAATCATCCCCTGTGATTTTGGAATTCTGTGCTGGAATGTACATAAAGAGAACCTGAAGCCGGAGTTTGAAACCATGGTCAAAAACTGGATACACCACTTTAACGTGGATATCCTTTTGTTCCAGGAAACCGTGTTTCCGGACAACCTGTTTTCTGTTGCCGGTTTGTCCTTTGCAGCGGCAGCCAACATCAGAATCCGCCGGTTTCATTTCGGTGTACTCACGGCAGCCATCGCAGACATTTACACCAAAACCGATGTGATGTCACTGGCCAGGGAGACCATTGTCGCCACCCGTAAAAACGCACTCATGACCCGTTACTGGCTCAGCAGCGGAGACCTGCTCATGGTGGTAAATCTCCATGCCGTGAATTTTACATCCCGTGCCTGGTATCAGTGGGAGTTTTTTCGCCTGCTCAAAACCCTGCAGCACCATAAAGGTCCTTTGATCATGGCCGGAGACTTTAACTGCTGGAACCGATCCAGGCATAACATCATCCAAACTCTGGCCCGGGGGCTTTCTCTGCAACAGGCACAACCGGAAAGGCCCGGTCTGGTCAAACAGATTTTTGGATTTGAACTGGACCGCATCTATTTTCGACAATTGACACTGCTTCATATGGATGCCCTGGAAAACAGAGTGTTTTCCGACCACAATCCCCTGGTTGCAAGATTTTCCTGCAAACCGCATGTATAAACAAAAAAAGCCGGCCCAGGCGTTTTGCCCGAACCGGCTTTTTTGGAAAATGAAATATTTTTTTGCTCAGTGGGCAACTACTCCCCGAGATAAGCTTCCCGGATTTTGGGATTGGCGATGAGGTTTTCAGAGGAATCTTCCAGGGTGATCTGCCCTGTTTCCACCACATAACCCCTGGAGGCTGCCTGAAGGGCCAGTGAGGCATTCTGCTCCACCAGCAGAATAGTAACACCCTCTTCTTTGTTAATGGTTTCAATGATCTCAAAAATCTGCTGAATAATAATGGGTGCAAGCCCCAGGGATGGTTCATCCAGCAGCAGGAGCCTGGGTTTTGTCATCAAAGCCCGGGCAATGGCCAGCATCTGCTGCTCACCGCCTGACAGGGTTCCTCCTTCCTGCCGGCTGCGCTCTCCCAGTATGGGAAACAGGTCATAGGCCCGCTGGATATCCCGGTGTATCCCCTCTTTATCGTTGCGGTGAAAGGCGCCCAGGATCAGGTTTTCCTCCACAGACAGCCGGGGAAAAATCCGGCGGCCTTCCGGCACCTGGCACAGCCCCATGGTGGGCAGTTTTTCCGGCACCACCTTGTTGATGCGTTCCCCTTCATAATAGATATCCCCCTTTTCTGCTGTCACAATCCCGCAGATGGTCATGAGGGTGGTGGATTTACCGGCCCCGTTGGCACCGATAATGGCCACGATCTCGCCGGGCATGACCTGCAGGGAAATGCCTTTCAGTGCTTTAATGGACCCATATCCGGAGTGGACATCTTTGAGTTCAAGAATCGGTTGTGTACCCATGTTATGACTATCCCTCCCTTTCATCGGATCTGGTTCCCATGCGCTTGGCCGGTATGAGACCGGCCGGCCTGAAGAGCATCATAATCACCATGGTGGAGCCGAATATCAGCATCCGGTAACTTTCAAATTCCCGGAACACCTCGGGCAGGACAATCAGTGCAAACACGCCCAGCATGATGCCGGGAATGGATCCCATGCCCCCCAGGACCACCATGCACAATACCATGGCTGATTCCAGGAAAGTAAAGCTCTCCGGGCTCACAAACCGCATCCGTGCAGCAAAAAAAGCACCCGCCAGACCGGCGAAAAATGCGCCCATGACGTATGCCAGCAGTTTATAGATAAAGGTGTTCACCCCCATCAGCTCTGCTGCGGTTTCATCCTCTCTGATGGATTCCCAGGCACGGCCTGTCCGGGAAATATTAAGGTGTCGTATTCCATAGGCGGTAAATATTGCCAGGGCCAGTACCAGATAGTAGAAAAGATACAATTTCTTCATCCAGAAGTGTTCAAATGTCAGCCCGTTTTCAAACACCGGCAGATACATGCCCACGGCATCTATTCCCAGGATGCCATTGGGTCCGTTGGTCAGCGACATCCAGTTGTTGAGAATCAGCCGGATAATTTCCCCGAATCCCAGGGTCACAATAGCCAGGTAATCACCGCGCATGCGCAGGGTGGGGTATCCCACAATGGCCCCTGCCAGACAGGCGAAAAATGCGGAAAATGGCAGACAGATCCAGAAACCCAGACCGTAGATTGAATTTAACAATGCATATGCATATGCGCCCACACCGTAAAAAGCAATGTATCCCAGGTCCAGCAGGCCGCAAAGACCCACCATGATATTCAGGCCCAAACCCAGGCAGATATAAATCAACACATTGATGGCCACATCCGTACCATACCGGTCGGCAAACAACGGCAGAAAACAGGCCAGAACAATCAGCCCCACCTGCCATGACCAGTTGGGAACGGCAAAGGCACGGGTCTGAATACGGCTTGTTGCCCGGGACAAAGGATCTCCTATAATATCCAGATATCCGCCCTTTTTTACCATGTACAGTAACAGACATGCTGCTGACCCTATCAGGATATACCCCCATACCCGGAACGTTTCATGAACGGTCAGGGTACCGTCGGAATGAACCCCCAGCATGGGCCAAAGCAGACCAAACAGCCACAGCATGCCGATGGTATATGGTTTCCAAATTTTTTTAAACTCTTGTATCATCGATATTCTCGCCCATAATGCCAGTTGGTTTAAAATACAGTACGCCGATTAAAATAATAAATGCAAAAACATCCTTATATTCGCTGGAAAAATACCCTGCCCCGAACACTTCCACCATGCCGATGATCAATCCACCGATCATGGCACCGGTGATATTGCCTATACCTCCCAGAACAGCTGCGGCAAATGCCTTGATGCCCGGAATAAACCCCATATCGTACCGGACAGAACCGTAATAAAGACCGTACATGATACCGGCGGCAGCTGCCAGGCCGGCGCCAATGGCAAAAGTCAGAGAAATGATTTTGTTGCTGCCTATGGCCACCAGTGCGGACATGGTCTTGTCCTGGGCCGTGGCCCGCATGGCCATGCCGATCTTGGTCTTGAAAACCAGAATGTTCAGTCCCACCAGCAGCAAAGCGGTCAGGACAATAATCATGATCTGCAGATAAGAAATCGCCACCGTGCCGAAATCAAATCTTCCCTGGAACATTTCTCCGGGATATATTTTGTCATATACCCCCTGGGTGAGCATCATACCGTTGGACAGAAAAATGGACATGCCCAGAGCGGAGAGGAGAGCTGCCAGCCGAGATTCCCTGCGCAATGGTTTATAGGCGATTTTTTCAACCCCCACCGCAAGGTAGGCACAATAGGCCATGGCAAAAACAAAGGCAGCACTCAGGCAGAGCACCGGGTGGGTCTGCATATAACCCAGGCCGGACAGATATCCCAGCGTAATGGCGCCCACATACCCGCCGGCGGCAAAAAACTCGCCGTGGGCAAAGTTGATGAGCTGAATAACCCCGTATACCATGGTATATCCCAATGCGATCAATGCGTACATGCCGCCGAGGGTTAACCCGTTAACAAATTGCTGAATAAAATATTCCATTATGCGTAATTTCTTAAATTTGGGTGGATAAAAGGATGCGGCTGAACTAGGGTCCAGCCGCATCTCATGACGTCATGATCTATTTGAGCAGCCCTTTTTCCGGACTCCAGTAGGGGACGAATTTATCGTCAACCACTTTAAACGCAATATAGTTTGATCCGGTATCACCATTTTCCATAAACTTGATACGTTTGGCAACGCCCTGATAATCCATCTTCATCATCTCGGCCTTGATCTTTGCAGGATCAGTGGAGCCGGCCGCCTTGATGGCTGTCAGCAGGGTGTAGGCCGCATCATAGGCATAGGTGGCGTATGCGGCAATTTTGCCGTATTTGGGCACATATCTTTCTTCAAACGCTTTATATTCCGGGGTGGTGGGATCAGTGTACCCATAGGTCAGAAAAACACCCTGGGAAGCTTCTTTGGCAACTTCCATGAATCGCGGCTGGAAAACCGCATCCTGGGTAACAATCTGGGAATCCATGCCCAGGCGTTTTGCCTGGAGCGTCATCATGGCTGCCGGAGAAAATCCCTGCACAGACATGTAGAAAACATCAGGATTTTCCTGTTTTGCCCGGGTGAGAACCGCTGAAAAATCTTTGTCACCCTGGTTGACATGTTCATGGCCCAACACTTTTATGCCCAGTTCCTTGGCAGCCTTTTTAACGCCGTCAGCCAGTCCCTGGGAATAGGTGGTTTTGTCATCCACGATGAATATGGTTTTCGCACCCAGCGCTTCTTTGATGAACCTGGCAGCGGCAGGGGCCTGGGCATCATCACGTCCGCACATCCTGAACATGTAGGGAAGGCCCCGTTCCGTAACATCCTGATGGGTGGAGGCCGGGGTGATCATGATAACCTCTTCCTCATCCAGCACATCAGAGGCCGGAATGGTGGAGGAAGAACAATAGGCACCGATGGCACCGGCGACCTCGAGGTTGACCAGCTTGTTGGCAGCAGCCACCGCCTGTCTCGGATCACAGGAAGTATCCTGGGCATACAGTTCGATCTTGTCATACCCGGGGATGCCGCCCTGTTCCTCAAATACGGAAATAGCGGTGAGAACGCCGTTTTTGATATCTGTTCCATCAGAGGCATAGGGGCCTGTGAGGGGGCTCAGAGATCCGATTTTCAAGGTTTTTGCAGAAACTGTACCCACGAGAAGAAATGGAACCAGAATCAGTCCCATGGCTAAAATTGATACAACGCTTTTTCTCATCTTTTTCCTCCTAAAAATTATTGGTTGGCTGGCTGACCAAGGTATGCTTCAATGACCTTGGGATCATTCTGGATCTGCTGGGCATCTCCTTCAGCGATTTTTACACCATGGTCAACACAAACAATATGATCACACACACCCATGACCACTTTCATGTCATGTTCCACCAGGAGCACATCGATGCCCAGGTCTTTAATGCGCGCAATATCTTTCATCAATCTTGAGGTTTCAGCCGGGTTCATACCGGCGGCAGGCTCGTCCAGGAGCAATACTTTTGGTTCCGATGCTATGGCCCGGGCGATCTCAAGCCTGCGCTGGAGGCCGTAGGGCAGATTGGAAGCCACTGTATCGGCATAGGCATCCACCCCCATGAATGTAAGGGCTTCCATGGCTTTTTCCCGGATAAAAACCTCTTCCCGTCTCTGGGCGGGGGTGCGCAAAATAGAGCCGAATACCCCTGTACCGGACCTGCAGTGTCTGGCAACCATGGCATTTTCCGCAGCTGTCATAGCGGAAAAAAGCCGGATATTCTGAAAGGTTCTGGCAATGCCTTTTTCAAAAATCACATAGGGCCGCTGGCCCAGAATGCTTTCCCCGTCAAAGATCACTTCCCCTTCAGATGCCTGGTACACGCCGGTAAGCACATTGAAAACCGTTGTTTTGCCTGCACCGTTGGGTCCGATCAATCCCACAATTCGTCCATTGCCGATGGTAAAACTCAATTTTGACAATGCCTTGAGGCCACCAAACCGCACACCGATGTTTTTTAACTCTAATCGTGCCATACAAAAAATACAATCCGTTACATTGTGAAAACCCCTTAACCCGCTCGAAAAGCGCTGCCATAGCCTATTTGTAGCTTTGTGTAGCCTATAATTTTTTATATGTCAACCCTTAAAATAGCGGCTTTCTCCGGCAAAAACCGCCATAGCCCTGCCAGGTCCGCCATTCAGATATGAAATGGTTTAACCATATGAAAATATTTGTCTGGTCATCAGCCATGCAGCCATTTTGTCCAGCATGTCTGGACCATCCATAATTGTCCAACAAAATACCAGACCCTTTGGCACAAATCAATGGATTGCAAAAACTTCCATGAACAAGGCAGACCGATTAACACCAGGATCACAAAAAAAACAAAAATGTAATAAATACATGGTATTGGCCGTGACTTAAATAACATAATTGTATTTTAAAAGTTGGATCACTGCCAATTTTATACAAAATTATTTTCAGGGGCCAATGATCATATTCTTTTGAATTCAAGAAGTTACAATATTATTCACCGTTTATTTCCTCTTCTGGCATGTGATTTGCTCAATACATGGGACAAATTGCAAAAATTTTACCTAACTTTTTTTAAGGAAAGGAAACCACCATGGGATTGAAATACTGCCTGATGATTATCAGCCTCTTATTAACCGGCACCACTGCATGTTTTGCCGCAGACAGCACCATTGATTCCGGAGATACAGCCTGGGTCACCATGTCCACGGCCCTGGTCATGATGATGACCCCGGCCGGGCTGGCATTGTTTTACGGGGGCATGTCCCGGTACAAAAATCTGCTCAACACCATTGCCATGACCCTGGCAGCCTATTGCCTGGCCAGCCTGGTCTGGGTGGGGTGGGGGTATTCCCTGGCATTCGGGGAGAGTGCCAGCCTTTTCATCGGCAGTCTGGACCATTTTTTGCTGAACCACATTGATGCCGCATCCGTATCCGGCACCATCCCAACCCTGATATTTGTGATGTTCCAGATGACATTTGCCTGCATCTCCGTGGCCATCATCCTGGGATCGGTGGTGGACCGCATGAAATTTTCCGCCTGGATCGTTTTTTCCATCCTCTGGATTACCTTTGTGTATGCACCGGTGTGCAACTGGGTATGGGGCGGGGGGTGGATGCACAACATGGGTGCCCTGGATTTTGCCGGCGGCAATGTGGTCCACATCAACGCCGGTGTTTCCGGCCTGGTGCTGGCCCTGGTCTTAGGCAAACGCAACGGATACGGCAAAGAGCCCATGATCCCGTCTTCAGTGGCATTTACCGCCCTGGGAGCGGCCCTGCTCTGGTTCGGATGGTTCGGGTTCAATGCCGGCAGTGAACTGGCGGCTGACGGGGTGGCGGGCTCCGCCTTCCTGGTCACCAATACCGCTGCAGCCGCTGGCGGACTGGCCTGGCTGTTCCTGGAGTGGAAGCTGAGCCTGAAACCCACCCTGCTGGGTATGGCATCCGGAGCCATTGCGGGTCTTGTGGCCATTACCCCGGCCGCCGGGTTTGTCACCCTTCCCTGTTCACTGACCATCGGTACCCTGTCAGGGGCCATCGGGTATTTTGGCGTGGTTGTTCTCAAAAAGAAACTGGGGTATGACGATTCCCTGGATGCCTTTGGTATCCACGGGCTGTGCGGCATGTGGGGGGCCCTGGCCACCGGGCTGTTTGCCTCCCCTGCTGTCACCGAAGGCGCTGCAGGCCTTTTTTACGGCAACCCCGGCCAGGTATGGGTCCAGCTGATCTCCATCTTTGCCACCATCGCCTTTTCCGCAACAGCCACCCTGGCCGTGGTATATGTCACCCGGTTTCTCACCGGCGGCCTGCGGGTGGATGCCCAGGATGAACGAGAAGGGCTGGACAACGCCCTGCACGGGGAACGGGGGTTTGAAATTGAATAGAGATACAGGACCATGCCGGAGACTGCAAAGTGCAATTGTTATGAATCACACACGGGTCCTCAAAGCAGGCAGCGCTCTATGGATTCCACCCATTTTCTGGAAAAAATGGTGCTCCCGTTGACCTGGACAATAAGGTTGATGATCACCTGAAAATGGGTTTTGCCTCCCTGCACCCAGACCTCGGATTCTGCTGTGATGCATCCGCCGTCACTTTTGAGCTGCTGCAAGTGCTTTCCCTGTCCACTGGCCAGGGCTGGATGCCGGGGATGGACCTGGAATTCGCCATGGGCTTTTTTTTCAAACACCGTGGTTTCCGTCAGCCGGCTTACTGCATCCACCTGCAGCCGCACCCGGGTTCTGCCGCTCAAAACATCTGTGCACACCTCCCATACCGGAGGACAGGGGGATGCCAGATGAGGATGCCTTACCATGGACGAGGGTGCAAACCGGGGGGCCGCAGCTGACCCTGTATCCGGCACCACCGGCAGCTCCAGGCGGCTGGGCCGGACCTTTCCCCAAAAAATCCTGCTGGTTCCCGGCTCCGGGGTGGGCCACAGATTGGGCCAGTCAGCATTGGCCACAGACAGCCGGATGCGATGTCCTTTTTCAAAAATCCATCCTGTGGCATCAATGTCAATTTCCAGCTCATACACGGTTCCCGGCACCATGGGTTCCGGGTCGGAAAAAGAGTTTCTCCGGGTGCCGTTAAGCGCCCCTTTGGCCACCAGATGGGAGGCACCGTCCGGTGCCACATCACAAAGGCTCACCACAAACCCCATCACCGCGGCACTGGAAGACACGTGCAGCACCGCCCTGGGCCGCCCCAACACGGCCAGGTCATGGTCCAGGGCTTTGGTTGTGTGCACGGCGCTGAACGCTTCATCCGGACGCTGGTCCCCGGGCAGGCCGAACTGGATGCCGCCGGAAAAAAGCCCCCCGCTGGTGCCCACTGTGGGAACATATGCCAGCTGCTCATGCCCGTCTATGCTGTCGTCCTCTGCAAGCATGCTGTTGTCCCCCAGAAACAAAACACAGGTATCTGCCCCGGGCACGGGCCAGCCGGTTTCCGCCCGCCAACTGCCTCTGGTTTCCAGGCGGTCCACCACCGGCGGCTGGGGCTTTTGCATGAACACGACCACCGGCGGTTCTTCCATGATGCCTGTGGGCCTGTCCTTACACCAGTGATCCAGCCACCGCACCACCTCTTTGAGATAATCCACCCGGGGGCCGGGCACGGCCCCGTCAGGCATAGCATGGTTCCACGGGCCTATCCACACCTTGCACGGCACGGACACTGCCTGGAACAGGCGCAGCGGCACATTCATGTAGCCGTCGCGCCAGCCGCCGATCATCATTATGGGGCAGCGGATTCTGTCGGCAAAATACCTGACAGATCCATGCTCCCAGTAAGGCCCGGCAGTCTGGTGGCGGTACCACTGCAGCAGGTAGGGTTCATTTTCCTCCAAATGCTGGCGCCAGGTTTGGGCCCAGCTGCCGTCGCTGATATCCAAAAGGGAGGGCATGGCATTGGCAGCCACCATGGCCCCGCCGTAATAGGCAATGTCGTAATACTGGCGTATCATCCCCCCCTTGTAATGGCAGTCATCATGGTACCGGTCATCCGTAAAATCCACAGGGATGATACTGGTGAGATGGGGGGGCTGGAGGGTGGCCACTTGAAGGGCGGAAAATCCGCCGTAGGAGATTCCCATCATGTTCACGTGGCCGTCGCACCAGGGCTGTGCGGCAATCCATTCCACACAGTCATATCCGTCTTCCTGCTCCTGCAGCACATATTCATCCAGGTTTTTACCGGCCGAAGCGCCGGTACCCCGGATATCCACCCGGATGACCAGGTATCCATGTCCGGCAAGATACCCGTAAAAAGGGCGTGCTGCCAGATCCACCTGGTCTTTTCTGTAAGGAATGTACTCCATCACAACCGGAAAAGAGGCATCCGGGGCCCCGTTATCGGGCAGATAGATATCTGCTGCCAGTTGTACTGTATCACGCATGGGGATCATCAGGTTCCGAAAGCGGCGGACACCGTCCATGGGGGGAAAACAGATGGGCTCAGACTGTTCAAGCAGTGTTTGAAATTGCATTGTAAACGTATCCTTGGAAAAATATGGTTATGCCAAATATATCAATTTTCAGGAACAGACAAGGGATAGTGACAGAAATACCGGTGATCTTTGCCGGCACCTGCCTTATCGGGAAACTGCCGGCGGCATTTTTCCTGCACCCCGGGGCACCGGGTATGAAATTCACACCCCCGGGGCCGGGAAACAAGGCCAGGGATCTCGCCGGAGATGGATATGCGGTGGTGCACCGCATCCGGATCAGGGCTTGCGTGGGCAGACAGCAGGGCCTGGGTATAGGGATGCCGCATCCGGTGGAAAACGGTCTGGGTGGGACCCTGTTCCAGAAACCGGCCCAGGTACATGATGGCCACATGATCGCTCACATGGCGCACCACAGCCAGGTTGTGGGTAATGATCAGAAAGCTCAAGCCCATATCATTCTGCAGCTGGGCCATGAGGTTGAGGATTTCCCCCTGCACAGACACATCCAGGCCTGCTGTGGGTTCATCAGCGATAATCAGTTTCGGAGACAGGGCCAGAGCCCGGGCCACCCCCACCCGCCTGGCCTGGCCCCCGCTGAGCTGATGGGGGTACAGATCTCCCATGGACGGGGAAAGATTGACCATTTTCAACAGCCGGGCAACTTCAACGGACAGGTTTTCGGGCATCATGTCATGAATGCGGAAAGGCTCCGCCAGAATAGACCGGATTTTGAGCCGGGGGCTCAATGATCCGGCAGGGTCCTGAAACATAAGGGCAATATCTCTGCGGAACGGCTTGATCCGGTCCCGGGAAAGCCCCACCAGGTTTTCTCCGTGAAAGCGGATGGCACCGGAATGCACCGGTAAAAGTCCCATGATTGCCCGGGCCACCGTGGTTTTTCCGGATCCGCTTTCCCCCACCAGGCCATAGGTCTGTCCCGGTTCAATGGCAAAACTGACCCCCATCACCCCGTCGATATAGGGGTCGTCGTCCTTTTCAATGAGGGCTTTTACAGCGCTTTTGGTCTTGAACCGCACCCGCAGGTGATCAACTTCCAGTAAGGGCGCCATTATACCTCCAGACAATGACAGGCAGCTGTATGGTGTTCTGCAAGGCTGACTTCCGGCGGCGGTGTGTTTTTGCACACCTGTGCGGCCCGGGGGCAGCGGTCATGAAAAATGCAGCCCGCAGGCAGATCGATGAGGCTGGGGATCTCCCCGGGAATCGTAGGCAGAAACCGTGTCGGCTCCGCTATCACTGACGGGTCACATTCCAGCAGGGCCCGGGTGTAGGGATGGCCCGGCCTGTGAAAAATATCGCGCACACTGCCTTTTTCCACCAGCTCCCCTGCATACATCACCCCCACAAAATCGCACAGTTCCGCAATCACGTTCAAGTGGTGGGAAATAAACAGAATCGCACATTGAAAACCGGTCTGCAGCTCTTTGAGCAGCCGTATAATCTGCACTTCCAGTGTGGCATCCAGGGCAGTGGTGGGTTCATCGGCAATGAGCAGTTTGGGCTGGACAAGCAGGGCCATGGCAATGGTGATCCGCTGGCGCATGCCCCCGGAAAAATGGTGGGGATAGTTATCCAGCCGGGAAACTGCGTCCGGGATGCCCACAAGTGACAGCATATCTGATGCCCGTTTCAATTTTTCTTTCCGGGATACCGCATCCCGGTACTGGATATCCTTCATCTGCCGGCCGACGGTGAATACCGGATTGAGCGCGGTCATGGGATCCTGGAAAACCATGGACATATCCTTGCCCCGGATATTCTGCAGATCCCGGGATGAGAGACGGTGCATATCCTGTCCCAGAAACCGGATCTCTCCTGCCGCCACCCGGGCGTTTTCAGCCATCAGGCGGATTACGGCAGAAATCAGTGTGGATTTGCCGCACCCGCTTTCTCCCACCAGCCCCACCACTTTTGCCGGTGGCACCTGCAGATTGATGCAGCGCAGGGCCTGTACGGTTCCCCGGGGTGTAAAATAATTGACAGACAGATTGCGTATGTTCAGGACAGGTTCAGCCATTACAGATCCCTGCGCAGTTTGGGGTCAAAAATATCCCGCAAAGATTCCCCGAGAAAGGTAAACCCAAGGGTGGTGACAATCAAGGGGAGCCCCCCGAAAATAATGATCCACGGGGTGTTGCGGATATAGGCATACCCGTCGTTGAGTATGGATCCCCAGCTGGGGGTGGGAGGCCTGACACCCACCCCCAGAAAACTCAATCCCGCTTCAATGGTCACCACCACAGGAATATCCATACTGGCAACAATAAACAACGGGCCGATGATGTTGGGCAGAATGTGAATGCCCAGAATCCGCCCCATGCCGGCACCCATGGCTTCTTCTGCCACGATGAACTCCTGATTGCCCAGAGCCTGGGTCTGGGTCCGCACCATCCGGCCGTACACCGGAAAAGTGGTGGCAACGATGACAATGATGACTGTCTGAAGGCTGGGGCCGAACACCGTCACCAGGGCCAGGGCAAACATGATGGTGGGAAAGGAGCGCAATGTATCAAACAAAAGCAGAAGACCTGCATCCAGCCATTTGGGTCCGTATCCCGCCATCATGCCCAGCACAAGCCCGATGCCAAGGGACATGGAAACCGTTACCAGGGCCACCCATACGGCAATGCGGGACCCCATCACCACCCGGGAAAACACATCCCTGCCCAGCTGGTCCGTGCCCATCCAGTGCTCTGCAGAGGGTCCGGCAAGGCGGTTGGCGATATCCAGGGCATTGTGATCATGGGTGGTGAGAAACGGGGCAAACAAAGCGCTTAAGATAACCAGTGTCACAAGAATCATCCCGAAAAATCCCATGGGCTCGTGATACAGACGAAAAAGAAATTGTTTTGTCCAGTTCATTTACAACCGCTCCCGAACCCGGGGGTCCAGCATGGCATTAATGGAATCAGAGACCGTGGTGCTCAGCACGAACAATACCGTGGAAACCAGCACCGCTCCCATGACCAAGGGATAGTTTCGCGAGACCACTGAATCAAAAATCAGTTTTCCGATCCCCGGCCGGGCAAACACGATCTCGGCAAACACGGCAGAGGAAATCAGCCGCCCGATACCGGTTCCCAGCAGGGTGATCGTAGGAAGAATGGCCAGTTTCAACGCATACTGGAACACGATCACATGTTCCGGCAGACCAAAGGCACGGGCCCTGCGGATATGGTTTTCATTGAGCACCTCGAGCATGGAGGCCCGCACCAGCCTTGCGATATATCCCACCCATCCCAGACCGATGGCAAATGCCGGCAGAATCAGGTGGCGCAGCTGGTCCAGGTACTGGCCGGATTCCCCTGCGCCGATGGCAGGCAGCCATTTCAGGGTGACGGCAAAAAGCAGCAGAGAATACAAAGCCACCACAAAGGAGGGCACGGCAATCACGCCGATGGAAAAAAATCCCACCAGTTTGTCTGAAAAAGTATTTCTGAAAACCGCGGAATAGCATCCCAAAGGAATGCCCAGCAGCATGGCCCAGCCGATACTTGCCAGAACAAGCACCAGGGTTTCATCCAGTTGTTTGAACACGATCTGGGCCACCGGTCTCTGGGAAAAAAAATCCATCCCCAGATTCCCTCTGGCCACCTTGCCCAGAAAACTGACCACCTGCACCACAAACGGCCGGTCCAGACCCATGAGCTCATACAGTTCCTGCTTCATTTCCGGCGTGGCCCGGGGTCCCAGGATCACACTGGCCGGATCCCCGGGTACGATATGGATCATGGAGTACAAAAGCACCACCGCCACCACCACAATCACCACTGCCAGACCGACACGCTTTAACAGATAAAACAGCATAGGGGTTTTTCCCGGCC
>JAIPDY010000022.1 GCA_021737445.1 Desulfotignum sp. | reverse complement strand
CTGGAAAGATGCGGTCACAGAAGAGACCCATGCAGAACAGGCCACGCCGTTTGTTGAAAATGTGATGCGCAAAATCAATGCCCAGGGCGGAGATGACCTGCCGGTATCGGCATTTTCCGTGGACGGCGTATTTGAACAGGGAACCGCCAAATATGAGAAACGCGGGGTGGCCATCAATGTGCCGGAATGGATACCGGAGAACTGCATCCAGTGCAACCAGTGCGCCTTTGTCTGCCCCCATGCCGCCATTATCCCCATCGTTGCCACTAAAGATGAACTGGCAGGGGCGCCGGACACCTTTGTGACGGTGGACGGCAAAGGCAAGGGCATGGAGGATTATACATTCAGAATCCAGGTCAATCCCCTTGACTGCCAGGGCTGCGGCAACTGCGCCGACATCTGCCCGGCCAAGACAACCGCCCTGGTGATGAAACCGTTGTCCACCCAGGTGGATGAACAAAAAACCAACCACACATTTTCTCTGGGCATTCCCTTTAAAACCGATATTCTCAAAAGAGAAACCGTCAAAGGCAGCCAGCTGCACAAACCTTTGCTCGAATTCTCCGGTGCCTGTGCCGGGTGCGGAGAAACCCCCTATGTCAAGGTGATCACCCAGCTGTTCGGCGAAAGAATGACCATTGCCAATGCCACAGGATGTTCTTCCATCTGGGGGGGATCGGCTCCGTCCACGCCTTACTGCACCAATGCCGACGGACACGGCCCTGGCTGGGCCAGCTCCCTGTTCGAGGATGCGGCAGAATACGGGTACGGCATGATGCTGGCCACCCAGAGCCGGCGCAAGACCCTGGCATCCAAAATGAAACAGGCCCTGGAAACAGACCTGGCCCCGGAGGTGAAACAGGCCCTGGAAGGCTGGTTGGAAGGAAAAGATGACCCTGAGACATCCGCCAGATACGGCTTTGCCCTCAAAACCCTGCTCAAGGATGTAACTCATGGAATTTTAAGAGAAATTTATGATGAAAAAGATGTGTTCACCAAAAAATCCCACTGGATATTCGGCGGGGACGGCTGGGCCTATGACATCGGGTTCGGGGGCCTGGACCATGTGCTGGCCTCAGGAGAGGATATCAATATCCTGGTGATGGACACGGAAGTGTACTCCAATACCGGGGGCCAGTCATCCAAAGCCACTCCCACCGGTGCCATTGCCAAATATGCGGCCTCCGGCAAAAAGATCGGCAAAAAAGACCTGGGCCGGATGATGATGAGTTATGGGTATATTTATGTGGCATCCATCTCCATGGGGGCCAACAAGAACCAGACCATGAAAGCATTGCTGGAAGCGGAAAAATATCCCGGACCTTCTCTGATCATCTGCTATGCTCCCTGCATCAACCAGGGAATACGCAAGGGCATGGGAAAATCCCAGGAAGAGGGCAAGCTGGCTGTGGAATCCGGTTACTGGCCCTTGTACCGGTTCAATCCGGAACTGATAGATCTGGGCAAAAACCCCTTTATTCTGGATTCAAAAGAACCAAACGGAAGTCTCCAGGAGTTTTTAGGCGGTGAGGTGCGGTTTGCGGCTCTGGAAAAAAGTTTTCCCGAAGAATCCCGGCGGCTGCGCAAAAAAATTGAAAAAGAGGTCACGGACCGGCATGCCATGCTCAAAATGATGGCAGACGTGGGAAAAGCTGCTGATGATAAAAAAGAGAAATAACCGTTATCCCTGATGCGGTTTAAAACCCTTTAATGGCCGGAGCCTGTCACAGGTTCCGGCCATTTTTCGTTCTGCCTTGATCTGTTATGTCTTGCACATCTCCCCTCTGAACCAGTAGCAAAAGAATGAACCACAGGAATGTGATTTATAAAAAAATTCTTTACTATTGGTCTTTCATTGGATATGGTGCTGCCAAAATTGTGATGAATTATCAGGATATTGGCATGGTTTAGATTATAATAACACATACAGGGCAGGCTATTTTGGAAATTAAAGCGGATACAGAAGTAAAGATACGTTCGAAAAAACAAATATGGCTGATTGCGACGGCGATGTGTTTGACCTGGACAGCGGTATTTTTTTTCCCGGAAACCAGTGCGGTTTCCCGAACACCAGATGTGAAAAAGGTGTTGATCGAGCGGAAAACGTCACCAGACAAGGTTCTGTCTGAAATAAAACCTCAAACAAAACAAATTTTAGGTGTTTTCAAAAGCGGGGACACCGCCTCTTCGGTCCTGGGACAGTATCTGACGCTGCAAACCATTTACCGCCTTGAAAAAAAAAGCAGGCCGGTGTTTGCCTTTACCCGTTTCAAGGCGGGTCAACCGTTTCAGATATCTTTTGACCACCAGGATGATTTTGCCGCCTTTGAATATGAAATTGACGATCAGTACCGGCTGATGATTCAAAAAGACAACGGCCGCTTTGATATCACCAAAATCCCCATCCAGTATGAGATCCGTGAACAAGTGGTCGCCTTGACCATCGAAACCAATATCTCTGCAGCCTTGAAACAGGCCGGTATAGACCCGTCTCTGGGGTGGGCCCTGGCAGATATTTTTGCCTGGGATATCGATTTTGCCAGGGATATCCGGCACGGAGACCGGCTTCAAATGCTGGTGGAAAAACGGTTCAGACATGGCGAATTCAAGGGATACAAAAATATCCTGGCAACGGAGTTCATCAACAGAGGCACAACCTACAAAGCGTTTCGGTATGTCGATAACCAGGGCCATGAGGGATACTATGATGAAAACGGCCAATCCCTTCAAAAAGCGTTTTTGAAATCCCCGGTGAAATTTTCCAGAATCACTTCCCGTTTTTCCACAAGCAGGCTTCATCCTATATTAAAAACCCGCCGTCCCCATCTCGGGGTGGATTATGCAGCCCCGAAAAACACCCCTATCAAAACCGTTGCTGACGGCACAATAGTGGAAATGGGCCATAACAGCACCATGGGCCGGTATATGATCATCCGCCATTTCAACGGATATGAGACCAGCTATTATCACATGAACAGTTTTGGCAAGAGCATGAAAAAAAACGGGGCAGTGTTCCAGGGAGAGATTATCGGATATGTGGGAAAAACAGGCCTGGCCACCGGATACCACCTGTGCTTCAGGATGACCAAAAACGGCAGGCATCTCAATCCGCTGGACACCCCGGAAACCAGTGCCAAACCGGTTGCTTCCAGTGAGATGGACCGGTTTGCAGGCCAGGTGGCGCAATATGCGGAAAAACTGATGACCGCCGGATCCATCGCCCGGGTCATTCCATAGCAACGGAGGGTATTGATGGGAAATCCGGTCCGGGAACATGTGGTAAAGGGATTGCAGCCCGGGGATACCTTTTGCTTTACCCGGCGGTTTTCTCAAGAGGAAACCCGGGCTTTCGGTGACCTTACCAGAGATTACAATCCGGTGCACTATGATCGCCGATGGACCCGGGCCAAAGGGTTCAATGATCTGATCTGTCACGGCCTTCTGGTGGGGGGGATGATCTGCGAATTCGGGGGCCAGGTGGGATGGCTGGCCACAGGCATGAATTTTAAATTTCTTGGCCCGGTGTATTTCGGAGATACCATCCAGTGCCAGGTGACCCTGACACAGATAGAAAAGAACGGCCGGGCCGGGGCAAAGGCGGTTTTCACCAACCAGGCCGGCCGGCGGGTGGCCCTGGCGACCATGACCGGCCGACTGCCCCTGGATGATGAAAAAAACCTGCTGGACCGGATGATTTCAGAAGGGGATCCAACCAATAAACTGTCAACCCATTCTGATTACCGCATAACCCCGGCAAAAAAATAACAGGCATCCAGATAAGCCGATTCAGTTCCGGGGTATCTTAAACATTTTTTCCAGGATGTTCTCCATGGGGCACAGGCCGGTGAACGCGGACTGGAGCAGGTTGAGCCCCACAAAAGCGGTGAACAGGTAAAAGTAGGGGGACACCCAGTATCCCAGCGCCATGGACGTAAGGATGAACAAACCTGCAATGGCCCGGATGTATTGTTCCATTTTCATTTTATGGTCTCCTTGTTTTCCGTGTAGATAAATATCATCTAAAATCTTTGTAATTGATACCATATCTGGTTGCTTTATAAGAAAATTTACGCACAGTGATCTGGATAAGCCGGGCTGCCTGTTTGATATTTCCCCGGGTGTTTTTCAACGCATCCATGAGTATCTCCTTTTCCAGGCTGGCCACAGCTGTTTCCAGGGACAAAGGCAGGGTTTTGGACTGGTTCCCGGTCTGAAGGGTGGCTGGCAGATGATAGGAATGGATGGCCCCTTCGTTGCACAGGATCACGGCCCGTTCAATACAGTTTTCCAGCTCTCTGACATTGCCGGGCCAGTGATATTCCATCATCATGTCAATGGCCGGGGTGGTGATGCGCTTGATATCCTTGCCGTGGGTCTTTCGGTATTTTTCCAGAAAATGGTCGGCCAGAAGAATGATGTCGGTTTTGCGCATGCGCAGGCTGGGAATATAGATGGGAAACACATTGAGCCTGAAATACAGGTCATCTCTGAATCTGCCCTGCTGAACCATCTCTTCCAGGTTGGCATTGGTGGCAGCCACAATGCGCACATCCGTCTGGATCGGTTTATATCCCCCCACCCGTTCAAACTCTTTTTCCTGAAGTACCCGGAGCAGTTTGACCTGGGCACCCGGGGCCATGTTGCCGATTTCATCTAAAAAGATGGTGCCCTTGTCTGCTATTTCAAACTTGCCTTTTTTCAGGTGGGATGCGCCGGTAAAAGCCCCTCTTTCATGACCGAACAGTTCGCTTTCAATGAGGTTTTCCGGAATCGCAGCACAGTTTATCTTGATGAAAGGCTTGTGGCACCGCTCTGAATTATAGTGGATGGCGTTGGCTACCAGCTCCTTGCCGGTACCGCTTTCCCCCCGGATCAACACCGTGGCCGAAGAAAACGATACCTGGGAGATCATCTGGAGCACTTCGCGCATTTTATTGGAATTGCCGATAATATTGGAAAAGCTGTACCGGTTTTCCAGTTCTGATTTAAGGCGCAGATTTTCGGTTTTAAGGGTTTCTTTTTCCAGCCTCACCATTTCGATATTGATGACATGGTGAGCCAGCATGGCCGCCACCACAGACAGGAGCTTTTCGCCCTGCTGCAGCGACTGTTTCCCCTCAAACGGACGATCTGCACTTATGGCTCCAACCACTTGGTTTTCTTTTTTTATGGGCACACAGATAAAGGAATAATCCTGGCCCTGGGTGAGATTTCTGGAATGGGTTTTGTCTAAAAACAAAGGTTCTTTGCTGATGCGTGGCACCACGGCGGGTTTGCCCGATTCCACCACCTTGCCGATGATGCCTTCTCCGGGAAGGTATTTGATCTTCCGGGTGGTCTCTTCTGAAATGCCGTGGGCGATTTCGATACGGATTTCCCCGTTTTCCCGGTTGGTTAAAAAAATGATGCCCCGGACCAGGTTCATGGATTCCGACAATACACCCAACACCTTGAACAGAGATTTTTTCATATCCATGTGCTGGTTCAACGCTTCGCTGATTTCATACAGTAACGAAATTTCTTCAAGAGATTTCATAAAAATTTTTCCCGGCGGCTGTGATGTTGCCATGGTTAATTATTATGGTTTTATTCATATATTTTGGTATAGTACCAGGTTAAAATCATATTATGGCATAAATTTTATTTTCATAACAGGGCTGATTCTTATGTCAGGGGGTAATGCATGAAAAAACCGGTTCAGAAGCACTTGTCACCAGACAATCAGGATAGTGTCCGACTTCAGGCGGTTCTGCTTGAAATTTTTGAAGCGCTGTCATATACCCGGACCCTGGCTGAACTGTATAATGCCATCCATGATTCTTTGAAAAAATTTTTCAATATGGGCAATTTTTATATTGCTCTTTATCATCCTGCCGGCCCGTCCATCTCTTTTCCCTTTTATGTGGATAAAAATGACAGAATCCCGGACGAGATTACAAACCAGGTGATCAAGGCCGGAAAATCCATAATTTTTCGTGAGCAAAATATCGATGACAACACCAGGCAGCAGACCCCGCAGAACAGCGGTTCTGTTGACAAGATCTGGCTGGCGGCACCCCTGATGGTGGGTAATAATCGGATCGGCGTGATCTGTATTCAAACTTGCAGTGCCACAGATGAGAATCAAAAAAAAGATCTGAATTGTCTTGATACTTTTTCCAGGCATATCGCTTTGGCCATGGAGCGAAAGGATTTTGAAGAAAAATTACAGGCCCGGCAGCAGGTGCTGGAAAACGTTTTGAAAAATACCACTGCCAAAATAGCAGAATTTGTTGAAAAGGACCTGATACAGAAGGAAAAAATGGAAAAAGAAAGGCTTCAGGGGGTGCTGGAAATGGCCGGAGCCATCTGCCATGAGATGAATCAGCCCCTTCAAACCATCATGGGATATGCAGACCTGCTGGCTGCATCAAAAACCGATGTGCCAAGGGAGATTGATCAGATCAAGCGTCAGGCTGACCGCATCGGAAAAATCACCCGTCGTCTGAGCAGTATCACCCGGTATAAAACCATTTTATACCCAGGCAACAAGCAGATTATCGATATCTGGGGTGCCAGTACCGATGATGAAGATGATACTAAAAATTTTTGACAGTGCCGGTGATGGGTGGTCAGTGCCGGCACTGTCAAAAATTTTTAGGCCTGTTCCAGAGCCTGGGTGGTTTCCTGGCCGGGGAGGGTTTCCAGCGCAGCGGTTTTTTCAAGGGCAAGTGCATCCAGATGGTGTTCCACATGGGCCCTGAGCTCACGCTCCGGATCCAGAGACTCGGAATAGTAATTGAGCACCCACCAGAGTTCGTTTAGTTTGTCTTTGTTGTCCTGCCACCAGGAAATCGATTCTTTGATGGCATCCGGGGTATCAAATTCCGAGTTTATTTTCATATAAAAATCGTAACACATGTTTCGGGTCACGGGTTTCAGGCCCAGTACGCCCACAGTACTTCGGTTGATCACACCAGCCTCCTTTAAACCTTGTACCATCATTTAATGAATGAATTCTCACTGTTTACATCAAACAATATAGATTGTAAACCTTAAATTTTCTTGTTTTTTTGTTGCATCTTCATCCATGGATACGGTATCTTGATCCGATTTTAACCAGTTGAAATAAATGAAAGAAGATATATTGTGACAGACATACACCCCATCACCCTGGTTATCGGCGGCTGCAGAAGCGGTAAAAGCCGGTATGCCCTGAATGCCGCCAATGCCTTTGCCGGCGGCAGCAAGGTTTTTCTGGCCACATCCGTGCCCAGGGACCGGGAAATGGAACAACGGGTGCACTCCCACCAGGCAGAGCGCGGCAGAGACTGGCAGACGGTTGAAGAGCCGGTGAAGATCCATGAAAAAATCACGGCCCACGCAGATACGGCAGATGTGATTCTGGTGGACTGCCTGACTCTGTGGCTCTCAAACATGCTGGCAGCAAATATGGATGAAGCAGGCATTCAAACCTGTCTTGACCGGACCGTCCAGGCCCTTTCCCAAACCCGGTGTCCGGTGTTTTTGGTCACCAATGAGGTGGGATGCGCAATTGTCCCGGAAAACAGCCTGGCCCGGCGGTTCCGGGATCTGGCAGGAATGGTGAACCAGCAGATGGCACAGGCGGCGGATCAGGTGGTGCTCACTGTGGCAGGTATCGCCCTTCAAATCAAGCCGGAGAGATAGATCCATGCCATATCAATATTTATTTGGTCCGGTTCTGTCCCGGCGGCTGGGAGTTTCTCTGGGAGTGGACCTGGTCACCCATAAAATATGCAGCCTGGATTGTGTGTATTGCGAATGCGGCAAAACCACCTGTATGACCAAAGCGCGGCAGCAATATGTTCCATGTGAAACCGTGTGCCGGGAGCTGGATAATTACTGGGCACACAACGAAGACCCGGATCATATTACTTTTTCAGGGTCAGGAGAACCCACCTTGAACCAGGGCCTGGGACAGGTGATCGCTTATATCAAAGAAAAAAAGCCGGGGATCAGGGTGGCGGTGCTCACCAATGCCACCTTGATGACCGATCCCCGGGTCCGGGCTGAACTGACCCTGGCAGATCTGGTGGTGCCCTCTCTGGATGCGGCATCTCAACCGGTATTTTGCCGTGTCAACCGGCCCTGTGCCGGAATCAACCCCACAGATATTATTGACGGCCTGACAGATTTTGCAAAAACGTTTTCAGGCCAGATCTGGCTGGAAATTTTTATTCTGCCCGGGATCAATGACACCCAGGAAGAGCTTTCATTGCTGAAGACAGCCATAAGAAAAATAAGGCCTCACCGGGTACAGCTCAATACCCTGGACCGGCCGGGCACGGAATCCTCTCTCAGGCCGGCCTCACAACGAGCACTGGACCGGGTGATTCGTATTCTGGATGAAAAAAATGTGGAAATCATTGCCCGGACCGCTGTCCGGGCCGGTGTCACACAATCAAAAGATCCGGCATCTGTGGTGCTGAAAACCATCCACCGCAGGCCCTGCACAAAACAAGATCTGGCCGCTGTCCTGGGTCTGCCGGAAAAAGAGATAGAACAGCTGCTGGCTGATCTTGCGGCAAAAGGGCGCATCACCTCCAGGCAGGAAGCCAGGGGGGAATTTTTTTTCACCGTGAAAGCAAAGTGATGACGATTTTTTCCAAAACAAACCGATTTTTGGCGGATCTGCGGTCCTGTCTGTTGTTTTTGACAATTCTGCCGGCCGGCCGGGGTGTGGTCTACTCCCCTATGGGCATGATCCGTTTTTTTCCGGTGACCGGCCTGATCCTGGGCAGTCTGATGGTTCTCACGGATCTGGGGGCATCTTTGCTGTGGCCCATGCCGGTGGTCGCGCTGATGGATCTGATCTGTCTTCTGGTTCTCACCGGGGCGTTTCATCTGGACGGCCTGGGGGATACGGCAGACGGGATTTTCAGCCACCGGCCCAGAGAACAGGCCCTGGCTATCATGAAGGACAGCCGCACCGGCATGATGGGATTGGTGGCCGTGGTTTGTGTGCTGGGGATGAAACTGGCCGGAATTTATGCGGTAAAAGCCGGGTCCGGTATGGGTGACACCCTGTTGATTTTCCTGCTGGTGCCGGCCTATGCCAGGGCATCCATGATTTTGGGCATCCGGTTTCTGAACTATGGCCGCAAGGGTACGGGCACCGGCCTGGATCTGTTTGCCGCACCGCTGGGTGCCAAAGATTTTATCTATTGTGTCATTCCCTTGTGTTTATCCCTGTTTTTAGGATATAAGGGCCTGGTTCTGAACCTTGTGTTTGCCATCACCTGTTTGGGGATTTTGTGGTTTTATAAAAAAAAGATGAACTGCATCACAGGAGATATGCTAGGGGCCATGACCGAACTTCAGGAAGCTGTTTTGTTTCTCGCCTGCGGCACGGCCCTTGTGTAAAATTTTAAGGATTGTATCATGATTTTCGGCCACGGAGGCAACAAAACAACACTGTCACAGGCACTGGGGTGTCCTGTGGATGACATCATTGACATGAGTGCCAACCTCAATCCCCTGGGGCCGCCTGAACAGATCAAAACAGTGATGATGGAGAACCTGTCCGCCATCCATTGTCTTCCTGAGCCGGATGCCCGGTCCATGACACAGGGATTTGCAAGGTTTCATGACATTGACCCGGATACCGTGATTGCCGGTAACGGCACCACCTGGTTTATCTATACCATTCCCCGGGCATTGAATGCCAAAAAAGCCCTGGTTCTGGGGCCCACCTATTCAGATTACGCAGATGCCTGCCGCATGCACGGCACGGCAACAGCACACTGGATCGCAGATGCTGAAGACAAATTTTTGCCCGATCTGGAAGCGGTATCCCAGATGGCGGCCCAGGCGGATCTGGTGTTTATCTGCAATCCCAACAACCCCACCGGAGTCCTGGTGGAACAGGCATTTATCACTGAACTTCTGCAAAGGCATCCCCGGGTCTGCTTTGTGGTGGATGAATCCTATCTGCCTTTTGCGGCAGATGGGGATGAGATCTCTTTGATACGAGCCGGGAAGTTTCCCAATCTGCTGGTGCTTTCTTCCATGTCTAAAATTTTTACCATTCCCGGACTGCGCACCGGATTTTTGAGCGGGGCAAAGCCATTGATCGACCGGGTCATGGCCTATTACCAGCCCTGGAGCGTCAACGCCCTGGCCCAGGTCGTGATCAAAAATATTTTTGATCATCCGGAACTGATCGCACCGTTTTATGAAAAAACCCGGTCCTATATTACCAGAGAAAAACAAATTTTTATAGATGAGGTGGCTGATCTGCCGGCGCTGGTGACGGTTTTAAGTCACACCTGTTTTATCTTGGCAGAACTGCTGCACCACACCGCTTTCCAGGTGTGCAGGCAGGTGGGTTTCGACCGCATTCTGATCCGGGACTGCAGCAATTTTAAAGGGCTTGATCACCGGTTTGTGCGGTTTTCCCTCAAGGACCGGGAGACCAACCTGAAGCTGGCCGCCAGCCTCAGAAAGGTACTGGCCCATGATTGAGGCGGCCTGGTATATCCTGGCAGCAGGATTTGTTCTGGATTTTTTTCTGGGTGACCCCCGGAATCTGCCCCATCCGGTGGTGGTGATGGGCCGGGCCGTTGCGTTTTTTGAACCCCGTTTCAGGCGGGCTTTTGATGACCTGTTCACAGCAGGGGTGGTTTTTGCCCTGTTTTTGATTTTTTCAACATATTTTTTTGCCCTGGTCCTGGTCTGGTGTGCCGGGTGGATTCATCCTTTGCTGGGTATGGGGGTCCAGATCCTGTTTTTATTTTACTGTTTTTCCGTCAAAGGGTTGAAAGATGCGGCCCGGGGCGTTGCCCACCCTTTGATGAAAAACGATATGAAAACCGCCCGGCACAATCTGTCTTTGATTGTGGGCAGAGAAACGCAGCATCTGGATCTCTCTGGGGTGACCAGGGCTGCGGTTGAGACTGTGGCTGAAAATTTTGTGGACGGGTTTTTATCTCCTCTTTTCTGGGCACTGGTACTGGGGGTGCCCGGGGCTGTGGCATATAAAATGGTCAATACCCTGGATTCCATGGTTGGGTATCAGAATGACACCTATGCATTGTTTGGCAGGGCATCGGCACGTCTGGACGATGTTGCCAATTTTATTCCGGCCCGTCTGGCCGTGGTTGTGATTGCGGCGGCAGCATTTTTTGTGCCCCGGGCATCCGGATCAGGGGCATTGATGACTGGATTGTCTGAAGGCCGTCGTCATAAAAGCCCCAATGCCGGTTTTCCTGAAGCTGCCTTTGCCGGGGCCTTAAGTATCCGCCTGGGCGGACCCGGTATCTATCATGGCAGACAGATGGACAAACCCTATATCGGAACCGGTTTTGATGACCCGGATATATCGGCCATCCACCAGGCCTGCCTGCTCATGCAGGCGGCTGCGGTTGCGGGTTTGGCAGCCGCCATGATCCTGGCGGCTGCCAAACATCTGGCTTTGACAGGATAAACCCATGAAAAAATTGTTCCGCCTGGGAACCACCTCATTTATCTATCCGGATCATATCCTTCCCAATGTTCGGAAGATCGGCCGATTTTTTGATGAGATCGAACTGCTGATATTTGAAAGCATGCCTGACACGGTGCTGCCCACGGACAAAGAAATTGCCCAGCTGGCAGATCTGTCAAAAGATCTGGATGTACTGTACAATATCCATCTGCCAACAGATATCAGCCTCAGCCATGGTTCGGCAGCAGGCCGGCAGCAGGCGGCAGATACCATTGCCCGGGTGGTGGATTTGTGTATGCCCCTGGCCCCTACCACCCACACCCTTCATTTGGAAATGGGGCAAGGGCAGGATTTGAAAAATGTGACTGCCTGGCAGGGGCGTGCCCTGGACGGCCTGGATCGCCTGATACCGCTTCTGCCAAATTTGCAGGTGATATCTGTGGAAACCCTGGATTACCCACCGGCCTGTCTGACTCCGCTACTGGCAGCCCATGATCTCCAGATCTGTTTGGATGTCGGCCACCATTTCCGGTATGGGCATGACCTTGAACGCAGTTTTAACATGTTCCAGGATCGCCTGGCTGTGATACATCTCCACGGCGTGGCCGGTTCCGGACAGACTTTAAGAGACCATGCCGGCCTGGACCAGCTGCCGCCGGCTCAACTGCATAAAGTTTTAGAGGTGCTAAAGAGATACAGCGGCTGCGTGAACCTGGAGGTGTTTAACCGGCCGGATCTGAACAGGTCCCTGAAGGTGCTGTCAGAGGTGTTTGATGATACCTTGGCTTGTTTGCCGGCTTGAATCAGGCATTAAAAATATGGTACGCTTTAATGTATGAAATAAAGGGGCCTGACCCTCCCCACAGGAAAACAATATGCCATTGGTGAAAAAAAGAAGAAAAACCCGGCAAATCCGGGTGGGACATGTGATGGTGGGATCAGACGTACCGGTTTCGGTCCAGTCCATGACCAACACCCGGACCCGGGATGCGGCTGCCACTGTCCGCCAGATCAAAACCCTGGAAGCTGCCGGCTGTGAAATCATCCGGGTGGCGGTGCCGGAAATGGAAGATGCCCGTGCCATCCGGCAGATTAAAGATCAGATAACCATTCCTTTGATTGCAGACATCCATTTTGATTTCCGGCTGGCCCTGGCAGCAGCTGAGGCCGGAGCGGACGGGCTGCGCATCAATCCCGGAAATATCGGGGCGCATCACAAGGTTAAACAGGTGGTGGACTGTGCCAGGTCCCACGGCATTTCCATCCGCATCGGTGTCAATGCCGGATCCATGGAAAAAGAGATTGAACAGCGGCTGGGGGCCACACCAGAGGCCATGAAGGAAAGCGGCCTGGCAAATATCCGGATTTTGGAAAACCTGGGGTTTTATGATATCAAGGTGTCATTGAAGGCATCGGATGTGGCCCGCACCGTGGCTGCCTACCAACTGCTGGCCCAAGAAACCGATGTGCCCTTTCATGTGGGAATCACCGAGGCAGGAGGGCTGTATGCCGGTATCACCAAATCCGCCATCGGTATCGGCATGCTGCTCTCCCAGGGACTGGGAGATACCATCCGGGTTTCTCTGACACGGGATCCGGTGGAAGAGATCCGCACAGGGTATGAAATTCTGCGGGCATTGGGAATACGTAACCGGGGACCTGAAATCATTTCCTGCCCCACCTGCGGCCGGTGCAGGATCGATTTGTTTAAAATTGCACAGGATGTAGAAAAAGCTTTACTTGGGCGGGATTCTCAGATTAAAGTTGCCATTATGGGGTGTGTTGTGAACGGACCCGGCGAAGCCAGGGAAGCAGATATCGGCATCGCAGGCGCAGACGGCACAGGCATTATATTTAAAAAAGGCAGGGTGTTTAAAAAAGTGGCCCAGGACCAGGTTGTGGCCCAGCTGCTGTATGAAATTGATAAAATGACGCAAAATTCGGAGGATGTGAATGGGAGCAAAGAATAAAACGGCCATTACCCCCACCCGGCAAGAGGATTATGCCCAGTGGTACCAGGAGATCATCAAGGCATCGGATATGGCTGAAAACTCCCCGGTCAGGGGGTGTATGGTCATGAAACCCTGGGGATATGCCATCTGGGAAAACATCATGAATCAGATGGATGCCGAATTCAAGAAAACCGGGGTTAAAAACGCCTATTTCCCTCTTTTTATCCCGCTGTCCTACCTGGAAAAAGAAGCTGAACATGTGGATGGGTTTGCCAAGGAATGTGCCGTGGTCACCCACCATAAACTGGAAAAAGACAAAAACGGCAAACTGGTGCCGGCCGGAGAGCTGGCAGAACCCTTGATTGTCCGCCCCACCTCTGAAACTATTATCGGAGAATCCATGTCCAGATGGACCTCGTCTTACCGGGACCTACCCATACTGCTGAACCAGTGGGCCAATGTGGTCAGATGGGAGATGCGTACCCGCATGTTTTTGCGCACCAGTGAATTTTTATGGCAGGAGGGGCACACCGCCCATGCCACAAAAAAAGAAGCGGTGCAAAGAACCATGCAGATGCTTGATCTGTATGCCAAATTTGTGGAAGACCACCTGGCAATGCCGGTGATAAAGGGGCGCAAAACTGTTTCAGAACGGTTTCCCGGTGCTGATGACACCACCTGTATTGAAGCCATGATGCAGGATCGCCGGGCCCTTCAGGCAGGTACCTCCCATTTTCTGGGTCAGAACTTTGCCAGAGGGTCTGACATCCGGTTCCAGAATGAAGACGGACAGGAACAATATGCCTGGACCACCTCCTGGGGTACCTCCACCCGGATGATCGGCGGCATGATCATGGTTCATTCCGATGATGACGGTCTGGTGGTGCCTCCGCGCATCGCCCCGGCCCATGTGGTGATTCTTCCTATTTTGAAAAAAGATCAGGACAATACAAGTGTTATGGAGAGTGTAAAAGACCTGAAAGCAACGCTGCATGAAAAAACCTTTTACGGCCGGCCAGTGGAAGTGGAGATCGATGCCCGGGATATCGGTGGTATCAGGGGCTGGGACTGGGTGAAAAAAGGCATTCCTGTCCGGGTGGAGCTGGGTCCCAGAGATATTGCCGGCCACACCGTGTTCATGGCCAGAAGGGACAGGGATGCCGGCCAGAAAGAAAGTATGGACAGAGACACCTTTATAAACACCATTACCGATATTCTGGACCAGATTCAGCACACCCTGTTTGACAGGGCCCTGGCATTCCAGAAAGCCAATACCCTTCAGATTGACACCTGGCAAAAATTTTTTTATCTATATAAGAACACCGGAGGATCCCATAACGGCGCTTTTGTCTTTTCCCACTGGTGCGGGTCGAAAGCGTGTGAAGAGCAGATAAAAAAACAGCTGTCAGTCACCATCCGGTGCATACCTTTTGACAGCCCAAAAGAAAAAGGCAGCTGCATCTTGTGCAAAAAACAAAGTGAACAGCGGGTATTGTTTGCCAAAGCCTATTGATCAGGCATGGGGCGGCAGCCGGAATAAGGTCAGCCCATGATTCGAATCACCGATATACAGGATACCATTGTCGAATATAATTCAGATGCAGATCTGGATATCATTGACAGGGCATATGTGTATTCGGCCAGGGTCCATGACGGTCAGGTCCGGCTCTCGGGTGAACCTTATCTGTCACATCCTCTGGAAGTGGCCCAGATCCTGGCGGAGATGCGCCTGGATGTGGAAAGCATTGCCGCAGCCCTGCTCCATGATGTCATTGAAGACACCCCGGCCACCAAGGAGGATATCCAGGATCTGTTCGGGCCTGGTGTGGCCCATATTGTGGAAGGGGTGACCAAACTGTCAGCCCTGCCTTTTTCCAACAAGGTGGCCCAGCAGGCGGAATCATTGCGGAAAATGATTCTGGCCATGGCTGATGATATTCGTGTGGTGCTCATCAAACTGGCGGACCGGCTTCACAACATGCGGACCTTAAAATATCACAACAACCCGGAAAAACAGGCAGCCATCGCACAGGAGACCCTGGATATCTATGCTCCTATTGCAGCCCGCCTGGGGATATTCTGGGTCAAACATGAACTGGAGGAAGCCGCCTTTTTTTATACCCTGCCCGATGAATATGAGCGTATTGATGCCCTGGTAAACCGGGCCAAAAATGAAAAAGAGGAATATATCAAAGAGGTTTCCACAAGTCTTCACTATAAAATGGAGGAAATGGAGCTGCCCTGTGACATCAAGGGCCGATATAAGCAACACTACAGCATTTATCAGAAAATGATTTCCCAGAGCCTGGATTTTGATGAGGTCTATGATATCATAGCCTTTCGCATCATTCTGGACACGGTCCCCCAGTGTTATGCCGCCATGGGAGCCATCCACTCCATGTGGAAGCCGATCTACTACAAGATCAAAGATTATATCGGCAATCCCAAGCCCAATATGTACCAGTCTATTCATACCACGGTTATCGGTCCCAAAGGCGAACGGGTGGAGATTCAGATCCGGACCCATGACATGGACCGCATTGCGGAATCCGGTATTGCCGCCCACTGGAGCTATAAGGAAGGCACCCGCATTGATGAGGACACAGGAGAAATGTTTGCCTGGATCCGGAATCTTGTGGAAAACCAGGAAAATTTCAATGACCCGGATGAATTTCTTGAAAATGTGCGCATTGACCTGTATCCGGATGAAATATATGTGATCACGCCTGCAGGAGAGATCAAGACCCTTCCCAAAGGGGCCACACCCGTGGATTTTGCCTACCGGATACATACGGAAGTGGGGGCTGAATGTACCGGCGCCAAAGTCAACGGCAAGATTGTTCCGCTGGCCTATGAACTCAAGACCGGGGACACGGTGGAGGTCATCACCACCAAGGGCCATACACCCAGCCCGGACTGGCTTTCCTTTGTCAAAACCGTCAAGGCCAGGACCAAGATCCGGGCAGTGATCAATGCCAGGGAAAAAGAGCGCTCCTATTCTTTGGGCCGGGAGATGTGTGAAAAACTGTTCCGGAAGAAAAACCAGAATTTCAATTCCCTGGTCAAATCCGGCGAAATCAGGGAAGTGGCAGACACCTTTGGATTCAAATCCGTGGATGATCTCATTGCCCATGTGGGGTTTGGTAAGCTGACCCCCATGCAGATTCTGAACAAGGCCCTGCCCCATCTGGAAAAGGAAACCAAAGAGGAAGGTTATCTGCCCAAAATCGCGGATACCAGGCCGCAAAAATCAGATACCGGTATCATTGTAAAGGGTCTCAACGATATTCTGGTTAAATTTTCCAAATGCTGCAACCCGTTGCCAGGCGATCCCATCACCGGTTATATCACCCAGGGCCAGGGCGTGACCATCCACCGCAAAAATTGTATCAATATAATGAAAATGAGTCAGGAGCGTCTGATAGAGGTGCAATGGAGCGGAGAATATACAGAATCCTATCCAGCCAGTATCCGCATTAAAACCGATGACCGGTTCGGTCTGCTGGCAGATATCGCCTCGGTGATATCCAAAAGCAATGCCAATATTCTTAATGCAAAAACCGAAACCTCAGATACCGGGGTGGCCATGTTTTATTTCACCATCATGGTTGAAAGCTCCACCCAGCTGCGCAAAATCATGTCCGCACTTCGGCGGGTCAAAAAAGTAATCGATGTTAAAAGGATCCTTCGCTATGAATAAAAAGATCTTCATCCTGGATACCAATGTTATTCTTCATGACAGTGGGTGCATCCACCAGTTCAAGGACAATGATATTTATATTCCCATCACGGTCATTGAAGAGCTGGACAGGTTCAAAAAGGGAAATAATGTCATCCATTGCAATGCCAGGGATTTTTTAAGGACCCTGGATGCCTTGTCCAGCGAGAAAATGTTTAACGGCGGGGTGCCGATTGAAAAAGGAAAAGGCAAAATTGCCATTTGTCTGGATGTTGAGCTGGATGATATAATAAAGGAAAATTTTACAGAGATCACCGCTGACATTAAAATTTTGAATATCGCCTATACTGTTGCAAAAAAACATGCGTTCAAGAATGTCATTTTTGTGACAAAAGATGTGAACCTGCGGCTCCGGGCCAGATCCATTGGATTGAAAACCGAAAACTACAATTCAAAATTTGTTGAAAATCTGTCAGACATGTACACCGGGCTCCAGGTATTGAACCATGTTAACCCACGGGTGTTTGAGAGTCTGTACAAAAAACCGTTTGAAGTTCCCATATCAAGCCTGGGTATAAATGTGGCGTTTTATACCAATGAAAATTTGATTTTGAAAAACGGCTCCAACTCTGCGCTGGCGTTTTATGACGGCCCGACCCAGACCATTAAAGCCATTCAGCCCCAGGTGTGTTATGGTATCCGGCCCAGAAATGCTGAGCAGACCTTTGCCCTCAATGCCATGCTCAATCCGGAGATCCCCCTGGTGACGGTTTCAGGCAAGGCCGGCACCGGGAAAACCCTGCTGGCCCTGGCAGCAGCCCTGGCCAGAAAACAGCATTACCGCCAGGTTTTCGTTGCCCGGCCCGTGGTTCCCCTGAGCAACAAGGATCTGGGATTTCTGCCGGGAGATGTGGCCTCCAAGCTGGATCCATATATGCAGCCTTTGTATGATAACCTCACCGTGATCCAGAACCATTTTAACGAACACAACACCCAGTCCAAGCAGATCCGGGAGCTTATTGAAGAAGAGAAAATTGTGATCACCCCCATTTCCTATATTCGGGGACGGTCCATTGTGCGGGTGTTCTTTATTGTGGATGAGGCCCAGAACCTGACGCCCCATGAGGTCAAAACAATCATCACCCGGGCCGGAGAAGGCACCAAGATTGTGTTCACCGGTGATATTTTCCAGATAGATCATCCCTATCTGGACAGTCAGACCAACGGCCTGGCCTATATCATTGAAAAAATGAAAGGCCAGCAGCTGTATGCCCACATTAATCTTGAAAAAGGGGAACGGTCCGACCTGGCTGAGCTGGCCGCAAAGATGTTATAGCAAAATTGTGTGATCAGAAGATGTTTTCAGGCAGCCTTGGTCACCTTGCCGGCCTTGATGCAGCTGGTGCACACGTCTATTTTTCTGACACAGCCTTGTTTAACAACTGCCCGAACCCGCTGAAGATTGGGGTTGAACCGCCTTTTGTTCAGGTTGTGGGCATGGCTGACATTGTTGCCCACCATGGGTTTTTTTCCGCAAATAGCACATTCTTTTGACATATTATCAACTCCTGAGAAATTTTTTATCAAAAATATAACCTGCCGCTTATACAACCTGCCTGGAAAAAAGTAAAGAAAAAATTAGTCTTTTTTTGCGGCTTCAGCCAGGGCAGCACATTCCGGAATCAGGTTCAACGCTGTTTCGCTTTGATCTGTGCCGGGATAGTACTCCACAATGTATTCAAACCGTTTTAAAGCACCCTGATACCGGCCGGTTTTCATGTAAAATTTTGCCACATACAGTTCATGGCCGGCGATTTTGTCAATGCATTCACTGATAAGATCAGGTGCTTTTTTTGCATATTCATTATCGGGAAACTGTTCCATCAGTCTTTTGAACTGAGCCATGGCGTTTTTTGCCGGGGTGATGTCCCTGTCAACGGTATCCATCTGATTGTACCAGCTGATGCCGATCTGGTTGATGACGTATGGTACGGCCTCGTTTCTGGGGTGCATTTTTTCAAATTGCTCGTAGGCAAGAATGGCCTGGTCATATTCCTTGAGCTGAAAATGGGCATCTGCGATTTTCAGCTCCGCCAGGATGGCGTATTTGGAAAAAGGGTACCAGTCTTTAAGATCTGTATAGGCTTTAACCGCATTCTTGTATTTTTCTTGCATAAAAGCAGATGATCCCTCGGCAGCAAGCTGTTCAGCGGTCTTTTCCATTCTGCGGGAGTCTTCAAACAGGGCGCAGCCTGATACAAAAAATACCAGGCATACCAGAAAAAGAAGTTTTTTCATTTTATTGTATTCTCAATATAATGTTCAGCAGACAGGGCAGCTATGGCGCCATCCCCCACAGCGGTTGATACCTGGCGCAACGGTGTGTTTCTGACATCTCCTGCGGCAAATACCCCTGGGATACTGGTCTCCATCCTGGCATCGGCCAGGATAAATCCATATTCATCTGTATCCAATTTTGTGCCTAAAAATTCAGTGTTCGGCAGGATACCCACCCAGATGAAACACCCGTCTGCCTTAATGGTTTTTTCTTCTCCGGTTTTGACATTTTTCACACGGACACCTTCAATTCCAAAAAAACCGTCCACACCTGTGGCCACAGTATCCCATACCATTTCAATTTTGTCGTTGGCAAACGCTCTTTCCTGGAGAATTTTGGCGGCCCGAAGTTCATCTCTGCGGTGGACCAGATACACTTTTTTTGCAAATTTTGTCAGGTAGACAGCTTCTTGTACAGCCGTGTCTCCACCGCCAATGGCCACGACGGTCTTGTCCTTGAAAAACGGGGCATCACAGGTGGCACAAAAGGAAATTCCCTTGCCCATATATTTGTCTTCCCCGATTCCCAGTTTTTTGGGAGAGGCTCCGGATGCAATGATCAGGCTTTTTGCCTTGATGGTTTTTTCCCTGAGGACCACCTCTTTGACATCCTTGTCCAGATTCAGAGAAATTACTTCACTCGTATCGATTTTCAAGCCAAGCGCTTCTGCCTGAACCTTCATTTTTTCCGCCAGGTCAAATCCGCTGATGCCTTCAGGAAATCCCGGATAGTTTTCGATCCAGTCCGTGACAATGATCTGGCCGCCGGGTACGGCTTTTTCAAGCAGCAACACATTCATTCTGGCCCTGGCAGCGTAGATCCCGGCAGTGAGTCCGGCTGGACCCGCACCGATGATCACAAGATCGTAATCAAAATCAGCCATGTAACGATCTCCTAGAGAACACTTTTAATGGTTTGCTCAAGTTTTTCCTTGGCAACCATTCCGGTGATCTGTTCGGCAATTTCTCCATTTTTGAAAAAAATCAGGGTGGGGATGGCCTGAACGCCGTATTTGCTGGGACTGATGGGATTTTCATCCACATTGATTTTGGCAAAGGTCATCTGATCACCATATTCTTTTTCCAGGGCTTCCACAGTGGGAGCGATGGCTTTGCAAGGGCCGCACCAGGGGGCCCAGAAATCCACCATGATCGGTTTGTCTGATTTTAATACATATTTTTCGAATCCATCGTCGTCAATTTCTATGATCTTGTCTGCCATGGCTATATCCTAACTTTGTCTGTGGTTAACATGTGTCAAACGACACAACAGGGTTATTGTTTTCAACCTATTTTTTTGTAACTATAGGTGCAGATGCTCTTTTTGTCAAATATTGAATAATGTCCACATGACATTCATTGCGCGGTGGTGGGATCCAGCCTCAGGAGGTCTGTTTTCGCAAACATCCTGCGGCTGGTCATATGTGACTGTTTTCGATGGTCCGGGCAGACCGGGTACGATTACCAGTTTTCACCCAGGACTTCAAAATGGGCCTGTTCATGGGCACATGCCGGGCACATGTCCGGAGCCTGGGTTCCCTCATGCAGATAACCGCAGTTGCGGCAGCGCCAGGTGGTAGAGGTATCTTTTTTAAAGACTTTGCCGGTTTCGATGTTGGCGGCCAGATCCTTGTACCGCTTATCATGCTGTTTTTCCGCAACAGCAATGGCCTCAAACACAGCGGCAACTGCATCAAATCCTTCTTTTTTTGCAACGGTGGCAAACTGGGGATACATTTCGTTCCACTCATAGGATTCCCCTTCAGCGGCTGCTTTCAGGTTTTCAAGTGTGGTGCCGATCACGCCTGCCGGAAAGGCGGCGGTGATTTCAACCTCGCCACCTTCCAGAAACTTGAACAATCTTTTTGCATGCTCTTTTTCCTGGTCAGCGGTTTCAGTGAAAATGTCGGAAATCTGAACATATCCCTCTTTTTTGGCAGCGCTGGCAAAATAGGTATACCGGTTTCGGGCCTGGGATTCTCCGGCAAATGCGGTTAACAGATTTTTTTGCGTTTTGGTTCCTTTTAAATTCGGCATAGGGTTTTTCCTCCTTAAAATGTAAAAAATTTTTATTTTGTTATGTCTGCTGCCCTGGCTGGCGCCTGATGGCTGCAGTGGTCACAGTAACCGGTCAGGCAGAGCCGCTTACCAGTGATTGTGAATGTGCAGGTTATCTCTTTGGGAAGCTGAATCTGACCCAGGTCCGGATCATGAAAATCGATAATTTTATTGCAGGAAAGGCAATAAAAATGGTGGTGATCTTCCCTGTTGGGGTCAAATCGTCTGGGTTCTCCCTGGCCTTCCACCACATCGATGATCTGAATTCTGGCAAAGGTTATCAGAGTGCGGTTCACTGTATCAAGAGAAATACTGGGAAAGTCACAGACAAGCTGCTTGTGAATCTTGTCCGCACTGGGATGCTCCTTTGACGTTTTCAAAGCGTTGTACACCGCCATTCGCTGGGGGGTTATTTTTAATCCATGGGCTTTGCACAATTGCGTGAACCGGTCCAAAATGATCTCCTGTTTGTCATTCATTTTGGCTATTAAATAGGATTAATACTTATTTGTCAAGTATGGAAGAGAAAAAAATGATGGTGTCAGCAAAACACGGATCGGATGAATCTATTCATTTCCTCAACCTTGATTTTTTCAACCCGGGCACAGCCGGGTGCTTTCAG
>JAIPDY010000021.1 GCA_021737445.1 Desulfotignum sp. | reverse complement strand
TTCTTCCCTCTGGCTGCCGCCGATGAGTTCCCCGATGCCGGGGACCAGAAGATCCACGGCTGCCACGGTTTTTTCGTCATCATTGATGCGCATGTAAAAAGGTTTGATCTCTTTGGGATAATCAAACAAAAACACCGGTTTTTTCACATATTCTTCCGCCAGAAACCGCTCATGTTCTGACTGAAGGTCCGTGCCGTAGCTGACCGGGTATGTAAATTTTTTACTGGATTTTTCAAGAATTTTAATGGCTTCGGTATAAGATATCCGCTCAAAGGTTTTGGCGGAAAGGGTATCCAGCCGCCCGGCCAGGCCCTTATCCACAAACTTTACAAACAGATCCAGATCATCTGTGCAGGCGGTGCGGGCATGGTTCACCAAAGATTTTACCAGTTCCTCTCCATGGTCCATGCTGCCAGAAAGATCACAGAACGCCATTTCCGGTTCCAGCATCCAGAATTCCGCCACATGCCGGCTGGTGTTGGAGTTTTCCGCCCGGAAGGTGGGGCCGAAAGTATACACATCCCCCAGTGCCAGGGCAAACATCTCGGCGGACAACTGCCCGGATACGGTGAGGTTGGATTCCTGGCCGAAAAAATCCTGTGAAAAATCCATTTTCCCCTGTTTTGCAACTGCATCCGGATCCAGGCTGGTGACCCGGAACATTTCCCCGGCCCCTTCACAATCGGATCCTGTGATCACAGGCGAGGTAAGGTAAAAAAAGCCCTTTTCCCTGTAAAACCGGTGGACGGCATGCACCATCTCAGACCTGATCCGAAAGGCTGCTCCGTATTTGTTGGTTCTGGGCCGCAGATGGGCGATGGTGCGCAAAAACTCATCTGAATGCCGTTTTTTCTGCAAAGGATAGGTGTCCGGTGCCAGGCTGATGATTTCGACATCTGCTGCCTGGATCTCCCATTTCTGGCCCTTGCCCGGAGACGCCAGCAGATCTCCTGCAACCGCCACGGCAGACCCTGTGGTGATGCCCTGGATATCTGCATAATTGGCCAGCTCGCTGCCTGCCACCACCTGGATATTTTTCAGACAGGATCCGTCATTGATCTCCATAAAGGAAAATCCTTTGGCATCCCGCCGGGTCCGCACCCATCCTTTGATCAGCACCTTTCCCGGGGAGGTGTCATACCCGGTCAACCGGTTGATTTTTATTCTTTTCATTGCCATATCCTGGAAATAATTATATATTAAAAAATTTGGGTCATCCTATACTACACAAACACTATTATTTTAAAATTCAGTATCATGCATAAACAAAATTATCAAGACATCCTTGGGCTGGTCCAGTCCCCCACCCGGTATGCAGGCAATGAAACCAATACGGTAAAAAAGGACCTGGATCAGGTGGATCTGACCTTTGCCCTTGTGTTTCCGGACCTGTATGAAATCGGCACCTCCCATTTCGGTCTCCAGATTCTGTATTCAATTCTGAACCGGGAAAAAGACATTGCTGCAGAGCGGTTTTTCACCCCTGCCCCGGACCTGGAAGTCCTGATGGCTTCAAAAAACATTCCCTGTTTGTCCATGGAATCCAGAAAAGAGCTGGCAGGTTTTGATATCATCGGCTTCAGCCTGCTGTACGAGCTGAACTTCACCAATATTCTGACCATGTTTGCTTTGTCCGGGATACCCTTTTTTGCACAGGACCGTGACCAGACCTTTCCTTTGGTCATCGGCGGCGGCCCCTGCGCATTCAACCCCGAACCTCTGGCGGATTTTTTTGATGCCTTTGTGATCGGGGACGGGGAAGAGACCGTGCTGGCGGTCTCCAGGACCGTTATTGCGTTCAAGCAGCAGGGGGATGGAAAAAAATCCACGCTCCTGCACCTGCTGTCTGAGATTGCCGGGGTATATGTGCCGCAGTTTTTCACCCCGTTTTTTGATGAAACCGGTTGCCAGGTGCTCTCCTGTGTCCGGGAGGATTATACCCGGGTCAAACGTGCCTTTGTACCGGAACTGACAAAAGACAATTTTCCCATGGATCCCATTGTGCCCTTTGGCAAACCGGTGCATGACCGGCTGCGCCTGGAAATTGCCAGGGGCTGTACCAGGGGGTGCCGGTTCTGCCAGGCCGGCATGATCTACCGGCCGGTGCGGGAACGCTCAGTACCGGACCTGATCCAGATCACCAAAACCTCTCTGGCATCCACCGGGTATGCAGATATCTCTTTGTTGTCTTTGAGCACCGGGGATTACTCCCGGCTGCCGGATCTCATGCAGCAGCTGCTGGCCATCAGCCGCAATCAGTGCAATGCCATTTCCCTGCCCTCCATCCGGGCGGAGCGGCTCACCCCCGAGCTGATGAACCTGATTAAAACCGTGCGCAAAACAGGATTTACCATTGCACCGGAAGCCGGGACCCAGCGCCTGCGGGATATCATCAACAAGAACCTCACAGAAGAAGGCATTACCGACACGGTAAAAAACGCATTTGAACTGGGGTGGAAACACATCAAACTGTATTTCATGATGGGCCTGCCCTTTGAAGAAGCCGCAGATATCCAGGGTATTTGCGATCTCTCCCACAGCCTGGCATCAACCTATGCCAGGGGAAAACGTGGTATCAACGTGAGTGTCACCACCTTTATTCCCAAGCCCCACACCCCGTTCCAGCGCCATCCCCAGCTCACGCTGGATGCCACCATGGAACGTCTGGATTATTTGAAAAAAAACATGAACAATCCAAAAGTGAATCTCAAGTGGCAGGATCCCTGCATGAGCCTTGTGGAAGGGGTTTTTTCCAGAGGAGACCGGCGGTTGTCAAACCTGTTGACAGCTGCCTTTGAAAACGGCTGCCGCCTGGACGGGTGGAGTGATTATTTTGACTTTTCCAAATGGCAAAAAGCCTTTGACCAGACCGGGATTGATCCGGATTTTTACACCTCCCGGCACCGGAAAAAAAATGAACCTTTGCCCTGGGACCACATCGATACCGGCGTGTCAAAACAGTTTCTGGGAAAAGAGTGGGAAAATGCGGCAAAACAGGCATTAACCCCGGACTGCAGAGAGAAGGACTGCACAGGATGCGGGGTCTGCGACTTCAAACAGATTCGGCCGGTTATTCATGATATTAAAACAATGCCGGCATCCGGAGAACCGCCTGCCTCCCGGATGCCGGATGAGGCGTTTGCCCGGTACAAAATCTGGTTCTCAAAACTGGAAGAAGCCCGTTTTTTCGGACACCTGGAACTGGCAACCATTGTCGAACGGGCAGTGAAACGGGCCGGCCTGGCTGTCAAATACTCCAAAGGATTCAACCCGTCCATGCGGCTTTCCTTTGACAATGCCCTGCCTGTTGGCATGGAAAGTGAGGAAGAGATCCTTTATATTTTTCTGGACCGGAAACTGGCTCCCCTCACCATCAAACACGCATTAAATCAACAACTGCCAGCCGGTTTGACTGTGACAGCATGCAAAATGGCCGGCAAAAACCAGACAGACCGTATTGACACCGACATCTACCAGATCCGGCTGCCGGTTGCCGGCCTGGATAAAAACGCCGTGGACCGTTTTCTGGACATGCCCGCATTTATGGTTGAAGACCGGTCCAAAAAAGGCAAAATCAGGAAAACCGACCTGCGCCAGGCAGTTACCGCCATAACCTGGAAAACGTGCAACACCCTTGAGATGACCATGCAGACATATAACGACAGGCATCTGCGCCCCTCAGCCATACTAAAGCAATGCTTTGGCCTTTCAGACGAGGTCCTGGGCCAGGCAAGGATCAAAAAACTCAAACCAGGGATAATGCCATGTTAAAAGAACTTGTGGTAAATTGTGCTCCCCATGAAACCCGGGTGGCTTTGCTGGAAAATGGCAATATTGTAGAAGTGTTTATTGAAAGGGAAGATGAAACCAGTATCGCCGGAAACATCTACAAAGGCCGGGTGCAGCGAGTACTGCCAGGTATGCAGGCGGCATTTGTGGATATCGGCTTTGACCAGGCCGCTTTTATTTATGTGGATGATGTGCTGGACACGGAAAGCCATAAAATGTACCGCAAATTTGAACAGGACCAGGATGTGGAATCTGAAACCGAGTCAGATGATGAAGACGATCTTACCATGGATAAACAGACCTGGAAACCCTCATCCCACCCGGATTCCTCCATTGAAGACCTGCTCTTTGAAGGCCAGGAAATCCTGGTCCAGGTGTCTAAATCGTCCATCGGCTCCAAAGGCCCCCGGGTTACTGCCCATATTTCCTTGGCTGGCCGTTACATGGTGCTCATGCCCACCGTGGATCATATCGGCATTTCCAAGCGCATTGAAAGTGAAACCGAAAGGATCCGGCTGCGGGAACTGTTACTGTCCATCCGGAAAAACGATTTCGGCTATATTTTCAGGACCCAGTCCCAGGGGGTAAATGCCGCCACCATCAAAAAGGAGGTGGAGTTTCTCACCAAGACCTGGGAAGAGATTCAGAATAAAAGCCGCATCACATCCGCCCCATCTCTGGTCTACAAGGACCTTACCGTCACCTTCCGGGCGGTGCGTGACCTGTTGGCCAATGAGGCGGATAAACTGATCATTGATTCCCAGGTGGAATATAACCGGGTTCGGCAGTTCCTGCAAAAACTGCTGCCTGATGTGAACCTGAGCGTGGAACTTTACCAGGGAAGGGAACCCATTTTTGATGCCTATAATATTGAAGGAGATGTGGCCAGGGCCCTGAAAAAAAAGGTGTGGCTCAAATCCGGGGGATACATTGTCATAGAACAGACCGAAGCCCTGGTAGCCATTGATGTGAATACAGGCCGGTATGTGGGCAAACACAATTTTGATGAAACCATCCTGAAAACCAACCTGGAAGCGGTCAAGGAGATTGCCTACCAGATCCGGCTGCGCAACATCGGGGGTATCATCATCATCGATTTTATTGACATGAAAAAAGAGTCCCACAAGGAAAAGGTGATGTCCCAGCTCAGTGAGGCCATGAAAAAAGACAAAAGCCAGACCAATATCCTGCCCCTGACCGAGCTTGGGCTGGTCCAGATGACCCGGAAACGGACCCGGCGCAACCTTACCCGGACCCTTTGTGAGCCCTGTTTCTACTGCAACGGCAACGGCCATTTATTATCCAAAAAATCGATCTGCCACAAAATTTACCGGGACCTGGTCTCTGAAGCAGGTGATATCATGGGCAACCGGTTTACGGTAAAAGTGCATCCTGATATTGCCCAGATCCTCCACGGCCGGGAGAAACATTTGATATCAGCCCTGGAAACCCGGTTTTCCAAACCCATTGCCATCTATCCGGAACCTCATTACCACCTGGAGGAATACCATATTTTTGAATCCATGGTGAAATAATGATTCCATGGTTGACTTTTTAACCAGAAAAAAATATTATATTGTGTTTATTATAGTTTGTTGATGAATCCAGATAATAACCAAATTTAGTTGAGGATTTTAATTTTATGAAAAGAACATTTCAGCCAAGTAACCGGAAAAGAACCAGAAAACACGGATTTCTCAAAAGAATGTCCACACCGGGCGGAAAGCGGGTCATCCGGGCCAGGCGGGCAAAAGGCAGAAAAAGACTGGCATTGTAAAAAGAGATCGATTGAAGGATTTTTCTTTACCCAAAGAGGTGCGGCTAAGAAAACGAACCGAATACTTAACGCTTTCGAAACAAGGGAAACCGATATACTCGGGTTATTTTTTAGCCATTGTCTGTGACCGGTCAAACCAACACAATCGAATCGGCATTACCGTATCAAAAAAAGTGGGGAATGCAGTAGCGCGTAACAGGATTAAACGACTTATCAGAGAATATTTCAGACATAAGAAACATTCGATCCCGGGGACCAGGGATATTAATATCATTGCAAGAAAGGGTCTGACTTCGCTATCCAACAGGCAGATAATTGAGAACCTTGATAAACTTTTTAGCAAAATAGCATTGGCAAAAACACAATGATCAAACAGCTATTGTTACTATTAATTAAATTTTATCAATTTTTTATATCACCGCTGACAGGACAGAACTGCCGGTTTTATCCCAGCTGTTCTGTCTATGCAATAGAGGCGGTGCAAAAATATGGCAGTCTCAAAGGCGGCTTGCTGGCGGCAAAGCGGATATTGCGTTGTCATCCATTTCATGCAGGGGGATTTGATCCGGTTCCATAATTGATCCATATGCCCGACTGTTTCCTCTTCTTTCAAGAAAACCGTTTGAAAAAAACTTTCAAACTGAGGAGAGAAAATGGATGAACAAAAACGATTATTGTTAGCGGTGTTACTGTCTGTTGTGGTCCTTGTGGGCTATCAGTTCTTTTTTGTCACCCCACCCGCTGACCATGATCTTCCCCAGACCACCCGGGAGTCCCGGGACCAGGCCCGGCAGCCTGCGCCTGATGGCAACCAGACCATTGTTTCCGACTATACACCGGCGGACAGCCGCCGGCCGGCCCCGTCTGAGTTACCCGGGGCCACGGATGCCAGAACCATTTCCGTGTCCACCCCTTTGTATGACATTGCCATATCCGAATACCTTGCAACTGTCACCAGCCAGTCTTTAAGACAATACAAATCCAGCAACGGGTCATCCACCGACCTGAAGCAGATGGTGAACCAAAACCTGCCACAGGGTACGCTGATCACCGGCACACAGGGCGGCACCATCCAGGGGCTTGACAACGCCGTGTTCACGGCGGACACAGATGCCACAGATCTGAACCTGACCCAGGGATCCAAATCCATCAGGTTTTCATGGACCAGCCCCCAGGGAATCACTGTACAAAAGATCTATACTTTTCAGGCGGATTCCTACCTGATTGGATGTGATATTGTGATTCAGAACGGATCCGGCATGCCCCTGAACGACGCTCTTATGATCACCACCCCCGGCATCTTTGATGAAGAAACCAAAAAGCGGTCCAGATTTGCCTTTGAAGGACCAGTGGCCTATATTGACAATGAGTTTCTCACCATCAAGCCCAAGAATATCGAAGACCAGAACACAATTGCCGGCAATGTCGACTGGACCGGATACACTGACAGGTATTTTCTCACAGCGGTCATGCCGAGAATCGAAGGCGATACCCATCTTGAACTTAGCTATGAAAACAACATCGCCGCCAGCCGGCTGGTGTGGAAAATGGACCGGCTGGATCCGGACAAGCAGGGTGAATACCCTTTTACCTATTATATGGGCCCCAAAAGCCACAAGGTGTTGTGCCAGTATGACAACTCGTTGAAAAAAGCCATCAATTTCGGCTTTTTCGACATCCTTGCCAAACCGTTGCTCATCACCATGAATGTTATCCATGATGTGATCCCCAACTACGGGGTGGCGATCATCCTTCTGACCATACTCATCAAGCTTATTTTCTGGCCCCTGGGCACCAAAAGCTACAAATCCATGAATGAGATGAAAAAGGTCCAACCCCTGATGATGGAGATCCGGGAAAAGTACAAGAATGACAAGCAGAAAATGAATCAGGAGATCATGGGCCTGTACAAAACCTACAAGGTCAACCCGGCTTCAGGCTGCCTGCCGTTGCTGGTACAGATGCCCATTTTCTTTGCGCTGTACCGGATGCTCTACCAGGCCATTGAACTGCGCCATGCCCCGTTTGTGGGATGGATCACTGATCTGTCCGGCCCGGACCGGCTGTTTCATTTTGATTTTGCCATTCCTTTGATGGAAGCGCCTTACGGCATACCCGTGCTTACGCTGCTGATGGGAGCATCCTTCTTAATTCAGCAGAAAATGACCCCCACGGCCGGGGATCCCATGCAGGCAAAGATGATGATGCTCATGCCCATTTTCATGACAGTGCTCTTTATTAATTTTCCATCAGGACTGGTCTTGTACATGTTTGTGAACAATATCATCTCCATGGGTCAGCAGTATTATACCCAAAAGAAATTTTCCAAATAGCAGGAGGCAACCTATGAAAAAAACCCAGGAATTTAGCGGAAAAGACGTTGACACTGCCGTCAAAACCGCCTGCTCAGCCCTGTCTGTTTCAAAAAAAGAACTTAAATATGAAGTCATTTCAGCCGGTGCATCCGGCATATTCGGGATTGTGGGCCGCAAGGATGCTGTAATAAAGGTGCTTCTCCCCCAAAACAAAACAACTACATCTGAAGAAGATCTGGAAGGTATCCGCTCCATGGTGGATGAAGCCTTTGGACAGGATACCCGGATCACTGAATCAGCATCCGGAAAAAAAACCGGCAGATCCGGGGATGATGCGCCGGAAAAAACCACCTCCAAAGAACCGAAAAACAAGCCCTCACCGGAAAAAAAGGCAGCGCCCGCCGCACCTGTTGAATCCAAACCGCACAAACCTTTGGAAAAACCAGCCAGAATGGATTCCCAGCCGCCGGCCTCAGATGCAGTGGCAACCGACACCCCTCCCCCGGAACCGCCGGCTGACCTCCCCCCGGTGGTGGATGTCACCCAGGAATCCATTGATCTGGGCATGCAGACCCTCCAGAAAATGGCAGACCTGATCACTGAAGACGCAACGGTTGAGCCCCAGAGCGACCGGGATCATCTGACCCTGAAAATATCGGGTGGAAACGCCGGCATCCTCATAGGCAGAAAAGGCCAGACCCTGGATGCCATGCAGTTTCTCACCGACAAGATCATCAACCGGAAAAGCGAAGCCCGGGTCCGGGTCAAAGTGGATGTGGAAGGGTATACCGAAACCCGCAAATCCAATCTGCGTCACCTGGCCGTCAAAATGGCGGAAAAAGCGAAAAAAACCGGCCGGCCAGCCACCATCAACCAGATGAGTGCCCAGGACCGCCGGATTGTACACCTGGCCCTCAAGGATGACAACCGGGTAAGAACCCAGAGTATGGGAGACGGCTATTACAGACGACTGGTCATCTTCCCCAAAAAAAAGAATTCCTTTGCCGGAAAAAAGCGATTTAAAAGATAGGTTTTCATGAATGACACCATTGCCGCAATCGCCACCCCATACGGAAGCGGTGGAATCGGGGTTATCCGAATTTCCGGCCCGGATGCCATGGATATTGCGGCACAGATTTTTTCCAGAACCCGAACACCGGGACCGGCGGCCCGGGACCTGGAAACCCACCGGGTTCACCACGGATATATCCTGGACAAAGGGGATGTCATTGATGAAGTTTTGCTCATTCCCATGTTCAAACCCCGATCATACACGGCCGAAGATGTGGTGGAAATCCAGGCCCATTCAGGATCCATTGTTCTCAAGCAGATTTTGGAACTGCTGTTGTCAAACGGCGCACGGCTGGCTGATCCGGGCGAATTCACCAAGCGGGCCTTTTTAAACCAGCGCATTGACCTGACCCAGGCAGAAGCGGTGGCGGATATCATCAATGCCAGGTCCGCGTCCGCCCTTAAATTTGCGGCCGCCCAGAACCTGGGGGCTCTGAAAAACCAGATTCAGGATCTGCGGAACCGGTTGATACATCTGTTGTCCCTTGTGGACGTATGCATTGATTTTCCTGATGACGTAACCGATGATGATCTGGCCGCCCAGGGCATGGACACCCTTGACAGGGTGATAGACCAGTGCCGGGAGTTCATACGGCAGCACGAGGATGCCTGCTTTCTCAAAGAGGGCATCCGCATTGCCATCTGCGGCAAACCCAACGTGGGAAAATCCAGCCTCATGAACCGGCTGTTGACCAGAGAAAAATCCATTGTAACTGCCCTGCCGGGCACCACCCGGGATCCCATCCAGGATGCGGTGAATATGAATGGAATCCCTTTTGTGATAACAGACACCGCAGGGATTCATGATACCGACGATCTGGTGGAAATCATCGGCATTGAACGGGCCAAAGACCATATCAGGGATGCGGATCTGATATTGTTCATGGTGGAGCCGGGAACAACATTGTCTGAAATGGAATTTAAAAAAATGGTGCCCCCGGACAAGAAAACCATTCTGGTGATCAATAAAATAGATCTGATTCAGGACCGCAGCGGAGTTGAAAAACAAGGCGGTCCGAGCCTGCCCGGACTGCCTTCTGCCTGTGATAACCTGATACAGGTAAACATTTCAGCGCTCCATGACCGGGGTATCCGGAAACTGCGGGAAAAAATTGTACACCTGTGTGTAAGGGATCTGACCATGGACGGATCTGCCGTGGTTCCCAACCTGCGGCACAAAAATGCCCTGACCCGGGTTCTGTCTTATCTTGAATCCGCAAAACAGGGCTTTCAAACGGGTCAACCAGAAGAAACCCTGGCCATTGACCTTAAAAACAGCATCGATTCTCTGGGAACCATTACAGGCGAAACCGCTTCCCTGGACATACTGGATACCATTTTTAATAATTTTTGCATCGGAAAATAAAGGATACTGCCCATGGCACTCGATTTTAAAAAACATTTTATTCAATATGAAGCCCTGGTCCAGGTGGTAGACGGTGTGTTTGACCGGGTAAAACAGGAATACCCCAAAGAGGTTTTCTGCAGAGAAAAATGCAGTGACTGCTGTTACGCCATTTTTGACATGCCCCTGATCGAAGCTTTGTACCTGAAGGCAAAATTTCTGGAAAAATTTTCCGGCAAAGACAAAAATGATCTTTTGGAAATTGCCGACAAAACAGACCGTGCCCTGGTCAAACTCAAGCGGGATGCCTATAGAAAAGTTCAGAAAGGGGCGGATCAACTGGAAATCGTGGGCCGGATGTCCCAGGAACGGGTACGCTGTCCTTTACTGGGGTCCGACGACCTATGCCTGCTGTATGAATTCCGGCCCATCACCTGCCGCATCTACGGCATCCCCACATCCACGGCAGGCAAAAGCCACATCTGCGGACGTACCAACTTCATCCAGGGCAATGCATATCCCACCCTGAACATGGACAAGCTCTACACCCAGCTCCAGCTTCTGTCAGCACAGCTCATCAAGGAGATCCATTCCAGCAATATTAAAATGCATGAAATGCTGATCCCTGTCTCCATGGCCCTGGTAACTGATTTTAACGAAGAATACTTAGGGGTTCGACAGGATGGATAACTTCACTGACCAGCAGATCCAGGACAGAAAAAAAGCGATTTTTGATGCCATGGGCAAAAGGGGACAGCGCCAGATCCTGAAAAAAGGGTATGACAAATGGGATCCGTTTCAGGAACCCAAAGATCCCATTGATATCAGAAAAGACAAAACCAAAAGAACCTCCCAGGTGCTGATCAGGGAATTTTTATCCCAGACCGACCATGACACCTGTTCCAATTCCTTTGCCCAGGGAGCTTTGGAAATGTGTCTGGGTATCATCAATGAAGAGGAAAAAATCAGAGGCATGTTTGAGTTTGCCTGCTGGTACAAAGCCCTGCTCAAACAGGAAGGGCATGACACCTTTTGACCGGGCCGCTGTCCTGGCTATTCTGGAAAATGCCGATACCAGAATGACCGCCCGGGCCTATGTACGTGAAATTGCGGCCGCCATGCAAATATCTTTGCCCTGTGCCAAAGCCATTCTTAAATATCTGGTGAATTGCCGGGATCTGGCCTATCAGGATCTTTTCGGCAATACCTATGTTATTGAAAATTTTCAAAAACCGACCCGGATCACAAATCATTTTTTTTTAATTCCTCCGGGAATCACCAGTACGGCCGGGTCCGGCGAGATGGACATCCGCCTTTTACCGGGCATCTCTTTTGGATCGGGCCATCATCCCACCACCCGGCTGTGTCTGGCCGCCATTGACCATCTGTTTTTCACCGGCCAGCCGGAGGCCTCCATTCTTCAGGCCCCCGGCGCAGACATCGGCACCGGTTCCGGGGTTTTGGCCATTGCCATTTGCCTGGCCGGTGTTGCCCGGTGCCTGGCCTATGACATCGACCCCAATGCGGTGAGCGAAGCAAAAAAAAACATTGACGTCAACGCCCTTTATGACAAAATACCGGTGTTTGATCACCCACTTCCGGGTAACGGCCCAGGGTTGGGCATCATCTGCGCCAACCTGAGGACCCCGACCCTGGCAGCTCTGGCACCGCTTATGCGGAACCGGCTGAAGCCCGGGGGAGTGCTGGTTTTTTCCGGCATCCGGAAGTGGGAGGCAAAAGATCTGAAAACCTGTTTTGCGGGATACCGGTTTCATCCGGTCTGGGAAAAAACTGACAAAAACTGGGTGGGACTGATCCTGGCGGACCATAAAAAGTACCCATGATTAAATTCATCAGATATCTGGTAATCGGCTCTGTTCTTTTAGGCTTTGTGCTGCCTGTGGACAGTGATATGTTTACCTGGACCGACAAAGATGGAATACGGCATTTTTCCAATATCTCACCCCCCCGGGATGCAGACAACGCAAGCATCCTGGGAAGGGAAATCCAGGATCAGATTACATCCGACAAACAGTTCAAGGTGATCAAGGTGTATGATGGCGACTCTCTTCTGGTGCAGGGCCTGGACCTGACCTTTAAGATACGCATGGTGGGCATTGACGCCCCGGAAACCGGGGGCAGGAGCAACCCTGGCCAGCCTTACAGCAAAAAAGCCCATCTGTATTTAAGCCGCCTTGTCAAAAACCGATCCGTGACCCTGAAAAGCTATGGTCTCGGCGGATATAACCGGATTCTGGCGGAAGTCTTTTCAGGGGGGGCCAACCTCAACCTGGAAATGGTGTCAATGGGACTGGCAGAGGTTTACCAGGGAAGCCGGCCCAAAAATTTTGATGCAGCCCCCTATCTGGCCGCCCAGGCCCGGGCCCAAAAAAGCCGCATCGGCATGTGGTCCCAGGGCAGCGCCTATAAAAGTCCCAGGCAGTGGCGAAAGGAAAACCCCAGAAATTGAAAACTCGTCAGAGGTGACATATCATCGTTTAGAACGGAATATCATCATCAGATATTGGGGCCTGACCACCTGACATACCCGGATTTGTCTGATCCTGAAATTGCTGATTGTTTGGCTGCTGACTGCCCTGCTGCTGGTATCCGCCGCCTGGCTGACCACCTTTCTGGTAACCGCCTCCCTGCTGATATCCACCACCGCCCTGGTTATCAGACCGTCCCCCTAAGAACAAAAAATCATTTACCACCACCTCTGTGGTATAATGGGTCTGTCCTTCCTTTTCATAACTCCGGGTCTGAAGTTTACCCTCAATGTAAACCTGACTGCCTTTGGACAGATATTTTTCCAGAATCTCAGCTGGTTTCCTGAAAGCCACAATCCGGTGCCATTCTGTTCTTTCCTGTTTTTCTCCGGTATTTTTGTCTGTCCATTGTTCATTGGTGGCAAGCGTAAAACTTACCACTGCCACTCCCTGCTGGGAATACCTGATCTCAGGATCCCGCCCCAGATTACCGATGAGCATTACCTTGTTTAAACCTGGCATTGTTGACTCCTTATCATCTCATGGTTTGTGTTGCTGCTTAATTGCGCAATATGCACATAAGACCAGCCAAATGTCAATTATTTGTTCCGGAACAACATCTTTGCTGTAGTCCGGACATGTAATAGTGCAATCATGATCAAAAACATTGCAAAACTGCTACTGTGTTGCACCTGTCTGCCAGTGCCCGGGACGGACCACTCCTTTTAACAAGGCTGAAAAAACAGGCGATTCATTATTCCCATGCTTCTGGTACAAACCTTGCTGTGTTTTATTTATGATATTGGCAAACCACCATTACGAAAAGGCATTACATATGACACAAAAACCTCATTCCAAAGTACAGATTGCAGGCAGGATGCCGGGCCCTGATCCGGATGAGTCAGCCAGGCAGTCTTTGAAAAAAATAACACACAAATTTCTGGTTATGAGCGGCAAAGGCGGTGTTGGAAAAACCAGTGTATCTGTAAACCTTGCCATTGCCCTGGCCCAAAAAGGCCATAAGGTGGGATTACTGGACGTTGATATCCACGGACCGGATATCCCCCGTATGCTGGGTTTGTCCGGGATGCTCAAAATTGACGGTGACCATAAAATGATCCCTATCCCCTATTCTGAGAATCTCAAGGTCATATCCATGGAATCTTTGGTGCAGAACAGGGATGAAGCCATTATCTGGAGGGGGCCTGTCAAGCATTCAGCCATCCGGCAGTTTATCGGGGATGTTGACTGGGGAGATCTGGATTATCTGATCATTGATTCCCCCCCTGGTACCGGAGATGAACCCCTGACCATTGCCCAGCTGGTCCCGGATGCCAAAGCCGTTATTGTGACCACCCCCCAGGAGGTGGCCCTGGCTGATATCCGCAAATCCATCAGTTTTTGTAAAAACGTCAACATGCATGTTTACGGCATCATTGAAAACATGAGCGGATTCACCTGTCCCCATTGCAACAAGATGGTTGATATTTTCGGAGCCGGCGGCGGCAAAAAAACCGCTTTGGCCTATGAAATCCCTTTTCTGGGAAAAATTCCGTTTGATCCCCAAATGGTGGCGTGCGCAGACCAGGGGGTGGCGTTTCAGCAAAAATTCGCAGATTCCCCCATCACAACCGCGTTTCACCAGATTATACAAAAAATAACATCCTGAAAAACATTTTTCAAAGATGCATATGCATTGACCATTAAGGAGGAGAAAAAAAATGAAAATAGCAGTAAGCGCCTCGGGCAAAGATCTTGATGCCCCTATTAACCAGCGCTTTGGCCGGTGCGACTATTTTCTGGTTATAGACCCGAACACCATGGAAACCCAGAGCTTTCCCAATGAAAATGGCGCCCAGTCCAGCGGTGCCGGGATACAGGCGGCCAGCTTTGTCATTTCCAAAGGGGTGAAGGCTGTGATAACAGGCAACTGCGGCCCCAAAGCCATGGATGTGTTTGCCGCAGAAAACATCGCCGTATACACAGGCCAGGCAGGGACTGTCCGCCAGGCAGTAGAGGCTTTTAAAAACGGCAGACTTGCCGCATCATCTCCTTCGAAACAAGATGCTCCCCCTCCTGGTGCCGACCAGGGACCTCGAATCCCGCCCACAGGTCGGGGCATGGGCGGAGGCGGCGGCATGGGCGGCGGCCGGGGCATGGGAAAAGGCGGGGGCAGAGGTGGCGGCCGGGGCATGGGGGGCGGCGGTGGTCAGGGTATGAGCGGTGGTAGAGGTCTTGGCGGTGGCTGCAGAACCAACCGCTGACATCACAGTCTCTGGTTTACACCGAAATCAGGACCAGGGCAACAAAGGCAGCCCCAACCCCCACCCACTGCTGGAACCTGAGTTTTTCTTTGAGAAACAGCCAGGCCAGCAGAACGGTTGCCGCCGGATAAAGTGAGCCCAAAACAGCGGAAACATCCAGCCGCCCCAGGTGGGATGCGATGGAAAACAACAGATTGCCCAGTGCATCCAGCACACCGGTGATCCCGATAAAAAGCCATTGCCCTGTAAGGGAAACAGCTGGCCTGCCCATAAGCAGAATCACACCAAACAGCAAAGAAACAGATGCCAGTCTTGCCCCCACCAGGGGCCAGAAAATGGCCAGATCATTTGCCCGATCAATAAAAATAAAAAACAGCCCGAACCCCAGGCCTGCGGCAACTGAAAGCAGCAGCTCCCGGAGGGTCATGCGGAATCCGGCCTCTCCGGATGACAACAGCCACACCGCAACCATGAAAACCACAAACCCGGAAAACCGGACCAGTGATGGAAGCCCCTCATAAAATGCACTGTATCCGATGGGAACCAGGGCGGTGAGCACTGCCGACAAAGGGGCCACAATTCCCATGCGGCCGGTTGAAAGTCCCCTGTACAGGGCGATCAATCCAATATTGCCGAAAATGCCGGCAACCGCCCCGTACATCAGATGGCTTGCCGGCGGCATTTTCTCAGCAAACCCCAGGGCCAAGGCCAGGAGAAAAAGTCCGCCCAGGAACTGGGAAAACAGCACCACCCGCAGCAGGTTGCCTTTTCTGGAGGCCATCCCCCCGCTGAAATCCCCTGCCCCCCACGCCATGGCACTGCCGATGCCGCAGGAAATCACCAACGCTTCAGTGGTAATCATTTATGTCTTTTTTTCTTCCGGTCAATTCAACACCTGGTTTTTATATCAGCCTGTAAACCTGTTTTATACAATACCCTTTTGGACAAAAGCAAACCAATTTTCAGCCCTGTGCATGCGCAACCGGCAGCATGAACAGTACAGCGTCCTTTAACAGGAGTTGAAGTGAAAACCATTGGTTCTGAAGGGACAGTATGGTATAAAACAGATGAAAATTATCAGTTTGGCCGAAAAAGGATAAGGAAAACATATCGATGCTCAAAACCATGGCAACCCAGCTGGCCATTATTTTTAAAACCGGCAGAAAAAAAAGCAATGGCTGGATTCTGATCAAATTCGGGTTGATACTGGCGTCTCTCTTTACCCTGTTCTCGGTGCTGTTTCATGTACTGATGGTGTATGAAGGCCGTCAATACAGCTGGATAACCGGATTTTACTGGACCTTGACCACCATGTCCACCCTGGGATTCGGTGATATTACCTTTCACAGCGATATAGGCCGCCTTTTTTCCATAGTGGTATTGTTCAGCGGCATTGTTTTTTTACTGGTAATGCTGCCCTTTACCTTTATTCAGTTCTTTTATGCCCCGTGGCTGGAGGAACAGAACAAGGCACGGGCACCCCGATCCGTTCCTGACACCATGTCCGGGCATGTGATTCTCACCTATTTCGATGCTGTTGCTGTCACGCTCATTGAAAAGCTCAACCAATACGGATTTGCCTATGTAATTCTCACATCCGGGCTTCAGGATGCCCTGGATTTATATGACCAGGGCTATCGTGTGGTGGTGGGTGAACTGGATGACCCTGATACCTACCGCCGCCTGCGCATTGACCAGGCCGCACTGGTGGTGGTCTTAAATGATGACATTGCCAGCACCAACATCATTTACACCATCCGGGAAACCAATGACAGAGTGAAAACCGTGACCAATGCCGATCTGGAAGACTCCCTGGATATTCTCAAAATGGCCGGCAGCACCCATGTTTTCCAGTTTACCCAGATGCTGGGCAGAGCACTGTCCCGCCGGGTTCTGGGAATCGACATGCAGGCCAATATCATCGGGCAGTTTGATGACCTGCTGATTGCCGAAGCCCCGGTCATGCGGACCTGGCTCCAGGGGAAAACTATGGCGGAAAGCCGTTTGCGGGAAATCTGCGGCGTGACAGCCGTTGGGATCTGGGAACAGGGCAAATTTCATATTCCCACCCCTGATACCCGGATCACGGAATCCACAGTGCTGGTGCTGGCCGGGACAAAAGAACAGCTGGAACAGTTTGACGGCTCCATTGCTTTGGCCGATAACAAAGAGACTGATACCCGCCGCCCGGTGGTGGTGCTGGGCGGCGGCCGGGTGGGCCAGGCAGTGGCAGAGGCCCTGCGTATCCGGAAGGTTGCTTTTTGCGTGGTGGAAAAAAAACCCGGTATTGCAGATAAGCACCCCAACTTTATCCATGGGAGTGCTGCCGACCGCAATACCCTGATCGAAGCCGGCCTGGAAAAAACCCCGTCAATCATCATTACCACCCATGACGACAACCTGAACATCTACCTGACCATTTACTGCCGCCGTCTGCGGCCGGATGTGCAGATCATCAGCCGGGCAAGCCTGGACAGAAACATCAACACCCTGCACCGGGCCGGGGCCAACCTGGTGATGTCTTTCAGTTCCCTGCTCACCACCACCATCATGAACCTGATTCAGCCCCAGAAGATGCTGATGCTTTCAGAAGGTCTCAATGTATTCCGGATGCCGTTGCATGCCAAGCTGGAAAACAAATCCTTGATCGATATCCAGATCAGGGAAAAAACCGGGTGCAGTGTGGTGGCAGTCAAAAAAAATGAAAACCTGATTATCAACCCGGACCCGGCCATCGTCCTTGAAAAAGGGGATGAACTGGTGCTCATCGGCACTGCCGGCGCAGAAAAAACGTTTATCGAAAAATATCCGGCAGCATCGGAAAAATAAACAGCAGACAGCCGATATCTTCCATACTTGCCGTCAAGCTCCCGGGATATTCATCATCACCGGTCACAGCGGGGTGGTATTTCAAAACACGTTTTCATCAAGGATTAACGATATCAAAGAGATCATCCCAACAAGCTCCCCTTTTTCCTCCACCGGTGCCCGGCGGATACCGGCCCGGTAGATAAGCCGCACTGCATAACGGATATCCATGTCCGCCGGTACGGTGATCACCGGTTTGGTCATCACTTCATACACATTCACCTCATCCAAGGACCGGCCCGGGAGTATCGCACCTTTGACAATATCCTGGGATACCAGGATGCCCCATGCATCATCCGCATCCCGTTTGTTCACCAGAAGAGAGAATACGTTGTTGTCCTTCATTTTTTTGACTGCTTCGCGGGTGGTGGCCATGCCGTCAATGGAGATGATCCCCTTGTGCATCACATCCCTGACCCGAACGATTTTTGGTTTATCCGGTTCCATACATTGCCTTCCTTTAGATAAAAATAATGTAATCAGGTGATTACAGGTAACTGTCCCGGGCCTTTTGCCTGAATTTTTCAATCTGGCTTTCCAGGCCCACCACATGCTCCACCGGCAGCATGAACGCAATGCCGGTCCCGGGTTTGCCGAATTCTCCGGCTGTTTTTATGACGGTCAACAGTTTTTCCGCCACATGTTCTTCCGCCAGCAGCATGATGATATCGGTCTGGGCCTCCAGGGTCAGGCCGAAAAACGTTTTTGCCTCTTTGATGCCGGTCCCTCTGGCGGGAATGATGGTGGCGCCGGTGGCCCCCTCTTTTTTGACGGCATCCACAATCTTGTCGGTAATTTCGGCTTTTACCGTGGATAAAATGAGTTTAAACCGCATAGGTTTTCTCCGCTGTTCTGGTTTTACGATGGGTTATCCATACGGCCAGCTGGGCATATCCCAGCACCGATATGATGGGAAAAAGGCTGGCAAAGGCAATGAGCCCGAACCCGTCCAGGGCGGGATTGCGGCCCGGCACGGTGGATGCAAGGCCAAGGCCCAGGGCCGCCACAAGGGGTACGGTAACGGTGGAGGTGGTTACCCCGCCGGAATCATAGGCCAGTGCGATGATATTTTTCGGGGCAACCAGGGTCAGTAAAATTACCATTATATACCCCACGAGAATGTACAGGTAAAGGGGGGTGCCGGTGACAATGCGGAATGTGCCGAGACTGATGCCCGCAGCCACCCCGATGGCGACTGTAATCCGCAGTCCCCACTGGCTGATGGTGCCCATGGACACCTCACTGGCCTTGTAGGCCACGGCAATGAGGGACGGTTCAGCTATGGTGGTGGCAAATCCGATCATGGCGGCGAACAGATACACCCATCCATAGGCGCTCCAGTCAGCCAGGGCCGGCTGATCCTGCGTGCCGTATATAAAAATCGGGTCTGACAACTGAGCAGCCATGATTTTTCCTAAAGGAAACAATGCTTTTTCAAGACCGGCCAGGAACAGGGCCAGCCCGATCACCACATACACACCGCCCACCAGCACACGGCCCAAGTGGGGAATGGGCTGGCGCAGGACCAGCAGCTGAAATCCCCCGATCAAAAGGATGATCGGCAGCACATCCCTGCCTGTGGCAGCCAGTATTTTCACGAAATCCATTAAAAATTCCAAAGGCGGTCCCCTTCTTTTGTTAATTGAAAATAAGCAGCCCGTATCCCATGACAAAAATCATGGGCAGCAGCGAGGCGAAAGCAATCAGGCCGAATCCGTCCAGGAGCGGACTTCTGCCCCGGATGGAAGATGCCAGTCCCACGCCCAGGGCCGCCACAAGAGGTACAGTGATGGTGGAAGTGGTCACCCCGCTGGCATCATAGGCAATGCCGATGATCTCTTCAGGGGCGATGATGGTCATGAGCATCACCACCACATATCCGGCGATGATCAGATAATGGATGGGCCAGCCTTTCAGTATCCGGATGACCCCCACCAGGATGGCCAGGCCCACGGAAACCGCCACACTGATACGAAGCCCTAAGGCATAGGTGGTCAAAGATTTTTCATCCGGATCGATCAACCCCCCTTTGCCTGCGATATCAGCGGCTTCGGCTGCCACGGCAATCAGGGCCGGCTCGGCAATGGTGGTGGAAAACCCCAGGGCAAAGGCAAAGAGCAGCAGCCAGAAAAGGCTGCCTTTTCTGGCCAAAGCATACGCCATGGCTTCTCCGATGGGAAACAGTCCCATTTCAAGCCCCTGAACAAAAAGAACCAGCCCTGCCACCACAAGCAGTGCCCCGAAAATCACCTCTCCCAGGTGGGGCAGGGGTTGTCTGATAACAACAATCTGAAAAAATGCAATCACCAGGATAATGGGCAGCAGATCCGTTACAGCGGTTTTTACTTTTTGAAGGATAAAGGTTAAAAGCTTCATAATATATGATGCTGTGGCACATTGTCGGCAATAGCGCTGTTATCATTTATCCTGTCGAAAACACGGCCGCAAACACCGGCATCTGAAGCCCACAGGACCTGATGGCCTCCTGCATCCTAAAGTTGGCCTTTTTTTTTGTCAAGTCATTATTACTTTTATGAAACTGTGTCATGAACTGTACAACCGCTTTTACCGGTGCCAATGTGGTAATATCCTTCAGTTCGCTGATCACCACCTTGATGATCCTGATGCAACCCCGGAACATGCTCATGCTTTCCGCAGGCCGCAATGTATTCCGAATGCCCCTGCATGCCAAGCTGAAAAAAATCTTGCTTGATATCCAGATAAGGGAAAAACCTCAGCACCCTCCCCCTATAACGTTACCGTTATGATCTGAAACACACCCGTGACAAGGTAACGGCATTTTGCGGCCTGTATCCCGCCCGGGTGACCATGGGTAAAACCTGATTCCTGACTGTTTTGGTCATGGTTTCAAGAGCATGCTGCTTTCTGGCACGAATCTTGATATAATTCATGGTTGTGATTCATACCGGAAGCAGGAGCAAAGAGGCAGACACACAAAGCAAAAGGATATCACAAATGGATATCACAAAATTTGTACCTAATATAAAAGACAAGGTGGCACTGGTGGATTTCAGTGCCCCCTGGTGCGGGCCATGCAGGCAGATGGCGCCGGTCATCAGCAAGCTGAAAGAAAAGTACAAAGACAAGGCAGCCATTGTGGAAATAGATATCGATTCCCAGCCTGCTGTGGCCACCCATTATATGGTCCAGAGTATCCCCACCCTGATCTTGTTCGATCAGGGCAGGGAAATAAAGCGGTTTGTGGGGGTACAGTCCCTGGAAACCCTGGAAAAAAACTTAGATGCTGTTCTGACAAAAAAACCATAGTGCAACCAATACGCCAGGAGGAAATATGGGCAGATGTGTGAACCATCCAGAAAGACAAACCAGTTACCTTTGCATGAAACACAACATCTATTTGTGCGACCAGTGTCTGACATGCCGTGACCCGGATATTTATTGTAAATTCCGGCCCTCCTGCCCCATTCACTTTGTATCAAAAAAAGGGTTTGACGATACAGACAGCCGGCAAACATACGTAAAGGAAAACCTGTCATGATAAAAGCGTTGACATATATTCAAAAAAACCTGGTATGGACCATCCCGGTCTCCATGGCAGCCGGTCTCATTTTCGGCTGCCTGTTTGATGCAACCGCATTGAAGCAGTTCATTATTCCGGTTACCTTTGTCATGGTCTACCCCATGATGGTGACCCTGAATGTCAAAACCATTTTCAAGGGCCGTGATCTCAAGCTCCAGACCGCCACCCAGGTGATCAATTTTGTCCTTGTACCGCTGCTGGCATTTATTATCGGCAGGCTGCTGCTGTCGGGTCAGGACCCCAAATACGGCCTCTGGGCGGTGGGACTGTTTCTCATCGGGGTTCTTCCCACCTCCGGCATGACCATTTCCTGGACCGGGTTTGCAAAGGGGAGTAAGGAAGCAGCCATCAAAATGGTGGTTTTCGGACTGGTTATCGGTTCCCTTGCCGCACCTGTTTATACAAAGGTATTCATGGGGACAACCATCGAAGTCCATATGCTCCATATGTTCAAACAGATTGCCATTTTTGTGTTTCTGCCACTTGTGATGGGGCTGCTCACCCAGGCATATGGAATGAAAAAATTCGGCATCAAGGCATGGAATGAACGGATCAAACCAAAATTCCCCCCGTTTTCAGCCCTGGGGGTGGTTTTGATCGCATTTCTGGCCATCTCCCTCAAGGCAAAACATATTATCGCCAATCCGGGAGACATCCTCATCATTCTGATCCCGCTGTTTATTTTTTACCTGATCTCCTATATTCTGCTGACCATTGCCGGCCGACTCCTCTTTAACCGGGAAGATGCCATTGCCATGGTGTTCGGGGTTGTCATGCGGGACCTTACCATCGCCCTGGCCATTGCCATGACCGCCTTT
>JAIPDY010000020.1 GCA_021737445.1 Desulfotignum sp. | reverse complement strand
TGTTTGCCGGGGGCGGTATCGGGAAAAACGGCAATATCGCTGCCAATGCCGCAGCCCTGATAATGCTGGGGGCCTCGGGGGTCCAGATCGGCAAGTATCTGATGCAGGCGGCAGCCGGGTGTGTGGGAACCGAAGAAGACCGGTGCAATGTGTGCAATGTGGGCATCTGTCCCAAGGGCATCACCTCCCAGGACCCCCGGCTGTACAGACGGCTTGATCCGGAAGATGTGGCTCAGCGGGTGGTGGACCTGTTTGTTTCCTTTGATACGGAACTCAAAAAGATCGTGGCCCCCCTGGGAAGATCCACCTCTTTGCCCATTGGTATGTCCGATGCGCTGGGAATTGATGACCACGCTGTTGCACAGCGCCTCAGTATCAAATATGTGGTGTAAGGAATTTTTTTTATGAAACACGATGATTTTGTCTATATACCAGGCAAGAGAGAAGAAAAGCGTATTCCGTCCCGGGTTCTGGAGGAGATCGTTCACCAGCAGGTCAAGGGCGGGCACAGGAAACTGGAGATCGAAGCATTCGGCCAGCACGGCATTGGCGGCCGGCTCTGGGATGCAGGAACCGATCCCGTGCATATCCGCATTATCGGGTATTCCGGCCAGCGCACCGGATCTCTGGGCAATGCCAACACCAGTATTGAGGTTATGGGCCCGGCCTCGGATGACCTAGGGTGGCTTAATGCCGGGGCACAGATTGTGGTCCATGGCCATGCCTCAAACGGTGTCATGAACGGGGCTGCCCAGGGCCGGGTGTTTGTGGGGGGCAGCATCGGGGCCAGGGGCATGACAATGACCAAGCACAACCCCCGGTTTGATCCGCCTGAACTGTGGGTACTGGGATCGGCAGGAGATTATTTCGGCGAGTTCATGGCCGGGGGGATCGCCGTGATCTGCGGCCATGGATGCGATCCCAGAGATCATGTTCTGGGATACCGTCCCCTGGTGGGCATGGTGGGGGGCAAGGTGTTTGTCCGGGGCAGTGCAGCAGGTTTCAGCGAAAAAGATGCCAAACAGGTGCCGCTGTCCGATGAAGACTGGCACTGGCTGGAAACAAGGCTGGCAGCGTTCCTGGAAAAAACAGGTCAACCAGATCTTTTTGCCTCCCTGGCTGTCCGGCCTGACTGGGTTGTGCTCACCGCCAAATCCCCGCATGAGAAAGCAGACAGCCCGAATAAACTTTCCATGACTGTTTTCCGGGACCAGGTCTGGGACAAAGAGCTGGGAAAGGGCGGTCTCATCGGTGATCTCCAGGAAACCCAGCCGGGCGTGGTGCCGGTGATTGCCAAGGGAGACCTGCGCCGGTATATCCCGGTGTGGGAACAGGGGCGCTATATGTCCCCCTGCCAGGCAGCATGCCCCACAGGCATACCGGTACAGGACAGATGGTACATGGTCCGGGCCGACAATGTGGATGAAGCCATTGCCATGGGCCTTTCCCATACACCGTTTCCCGCCACTGTGTGCGGGCATTTATGCCCCAGCCCCTGCATGGCATCCTGTTCCCGCCTTCAGGAGGGGATGCAGCCCATCAATGTCAGGGCCCTGGGACAGGCGGGAGAAAATGTACCGCCGCCCGTTCCAGCCAAAAAAACCAAAAAGAAAATGGCGGTTATCGGTGCCGGCCCCGGGGGTCTGTCCGCAGCATGGCACCTGACGCTCAAAGGCCATACTGTCACGGTATTTGATACCGGCCCAGCCATCGGCGGCAAAATCTCCGCTGTGATTCCCGGATCCCGGATTCCCAAAAAGACCCTGGATGCGGAACTGTCCCGCATCCAGACCCTGGTTTCCGACATCCGCCTGAACCAGGATATCAATACAGACGAATTTCTCAGGATCAAAGAAGCATATGACTTTACCATTGTGGCGGCCGGGGCCAAAAAACCCAGGACCCTGCCGGTTCCGGGTATTGAAAACGCCTGGTCTGCCAATGATTTTCTGGCAGAAGCCAAGGCAGGCAAGGTGAACCCGGGCAGGCAGGTGGTGATTATCGGGGCAGGCAATGTGGGGTGTGATGTGGCCACGGAAGCCCACCGGCTCGGGGCCAGGGATATTTCCCTCATTGATGTCCAGAAACCAGCGGCTTTCGGAAAAGAGAGAGAAGATGCCGAAGCCTGCGGTGCCAGGTTCAGGTGGCCGGTATTCACCAAAGAGATTACCCCTGAAAGCGTCATACTCCGGGAAGGCGAGGTACTGCCTGCCGATACCGTGGTGGTGGCCATCGGGGATGTGCCGGATCTTGCTTTTACAGGAGAACACCTGTCTGTGGAAAACGGGTTTGTGGCAGTGGACAGGTTCAACCGGACATCAGATCCCAAAGTGTTTGCCATAGGGGATATGGTGGGCCCGGGGCTGATCACCGATGCCATTGGTGCGGGCAAACGGGCTGCTTTGACCATCCACCAGATTGTTTCCGGAAAAAGGGCAGACGACCTGGAACCGTTGCCGGTGATGGATAAAAACCGGATCAACCTGGCCTATTATGATCCCAGAAAAATTGCCGAAGATCTCACGGAATGCGGGGCAGACTGCGCCTCATGCGGTAACTGCAGAGATTGCGGTATCTGTGTGGCCATCTGTCCGGAAGCCGCCATTCAGCGGGCTGATCTGGGAGATGACGGGTTTGAATACCAGGTGGATCCGGACAAGTGTATCGGGTGCGGATTCTGCAAAGGGGCATGTCCCTGCGGCATCTGGGAGATGGTGCCCAATATGCCCTTGTGACCTGCTTGAACATTTACCCTTGACGATACAACCTGTGATTCGTATAAAATAGAAACCAATCAAAGGAAGGTATCGTGAAAAGGGGATTGTTTTTTTTATTTGCAGGTGTGGTGTGTTTTTTGTTTACCTGGGTGGCCCAGCCATGGAGTACAGTCATGGAAACCCGTGCCCAGGTATTGAAATTTGCCGTTCACACCAGTGCCATCGGCCATCTGGATCCCCATTTTGCCAAAGGGTCCCAGGATTTTACCTATGCCGATATGGTGTTCAACAGTCTGGTCAGGTATGTGCCTGGAGATCTGTCCCGGTTTGAACCGGATATTGCCGCGTCAATCCCCACGTTTTATATCAAAAACAACCGGCAGATATGGACAATACATTTGAAAAAAGGCATTTTTTTCCACCCTGGGCCTTTTAATCCTGCGTATGAATTGACAGCAGATGATGTCATTTTTTCTCTCAAGAAAGCTGCTGATCCGGACCGCAGCGGGATTGCCGGAGAATATTCCGGCATGGTCTTTGAAAAACGTGATGATTATACCCTGGAAATTATTCTGGAAAAGCCCGTTTCTCCCCTGTTTTTTCTGCCCAGTATCTCCAATCAGAGTGGTGGCGGATATATTGTGAGCAAAAAAGCGATCCAGGCCGGGGGGTATGATGCATTTACAAGACATCCTGTGGGCACAGGGCCGTTCATGTTTGACCGGTATGTACCCGAAGAAAAATGTGTTTTAAAGGCCCATTCCGCCTATTTTCGGGGAACGCCGCAACTGGGCGGGATTGAAATGTATTTTATTCCGGACAATGATGACCGGGAGGCTGCTTTCACAAAAGGGGACATGGATCTGATTCTCGGTGTGGGTGACCCCGGCTGGATCCGGACAATGGAAAAACTGCCCAAAACCTGTATTGATGTATTTGGACCTGGATATACCGGCATGTTTCACTTGAACACATCAATAAAACCTTTGGATGATATTCGGGTGAGAAAAGCCATTATCCGTGCCCTGGACCGGGATCTTTTCCTGGCCGCTTCCACCAAAAGACTGGTGACACCGGTGCTTTCGCCCATGAGTGCGGGTTTTCTGCCCGGCGGGATCGAAAATGAAAAAGTAGCTGCACTGGGGCTGAACCGGAAAAAAAATATCCCCCTGGCCAAACTGCTTCTGGCAGATGCCGGTTTTGCCGACGGGTTTTGCCTGACCCTGTACGGATCTGAAAAACGCCTTTTTAAAACATCCTATGAAATTTTACAGCAGACATTGGCAGATATCGGTATCACTGTGGATTTAAAAATCGTATCCCATTCCCAATACCACCAGCTGATCCGCCGGAACAAAAACGCCATTGTCCTGTATTTTACCCTCAGGCCCAATGCGGATAATTATCTACGGGGATACTTTCATTCTGATGCCATCGTTGAAACCGGGAAAACCCCCCATACCAATTTTTCCCATTGCACGGTTGTGGACAAACTGCTGGATGATGCAAGGGATGAAATCGATCCCAAAAAACAGATCCGCCTCTGGGAACAGGCCCAGATCAGGATTCTTCATGATGCCCTTGTGTTTCCCATCCTGGATATCAAATATTGTGTGGCCAGGCGGGCAAATCTTGACTATGGCCATGACCTGATAACCACTCTGGCAGGGTATCCCCAGTTTGATGAAAGGACATCTTTTGTAACTCCCTGATGTTCACAAGTTAGGACCATATCATAGTGCATACCGCCGTTTTTCTGGTCAAGGGGGAACACAATCAACAGGCAAATCCTTCTTTGACCAGGGACCTGCCCGGTATCATGGTCTGGGTGCGTTTTATCCCTGCAATTTTTCGAATACGCTCATCTAAAAATTCTGCAATGGTTTCTGCATCTGAAGCCAGAAAATCCCGTTTGAGCACCACTTTTACCAGAAGATCAATGCTGCCGTGGACCGCATGCACCTCCTGAACTTCCTCTAAGGCAAACAATTTATCAGACAGGGTCGTTTCCGCTGTGGTATCTGTATCAATGAGGACAAATGCGGTGATGGTGCGCTTCATTTCAGGATATTCCGGGGTCTGTTTTTCCAGCATGGCGGTCCTGAACCCTTCCATGCTTTTGGGAATAAGCCGGTCAATGCCGATGCCGTACCGCCGGTTTGCGTTGGTATCCCAGTGGTGATAGGCAATATAGGTATACAGGTCTGCAATGGTTCTGCCCGGAAAATATTTAATCAGTTCCCCGTTTTGAATTATGGCGGTCATTGGCAGATAAATGGTGTTGTACCAGTCTCTTGAGGCTCTTGCAAAATCGCAGTCTTTGCCTGACTGGGAAGCCAGGTATCGCTGGTGGCTGCGGATCTGCTGTTCCAGGTAATTATATTTTCCCAGTTCCGTGAGATCTATTTCAAGAGGCAGCCCGGTTTTTTGAAAAAATTTCTTTTTTTCTATGTACAGAAGGTTTTCCATGGTGTTTTCACCGGAAAGCAACTCCACCACCTTGGCGGATATTTCTGTCCACCCCAGTTCCTTGGCTGCGGCAACCCGGTGGTTGCCGTCCAACACATAGTACTGGTTGCGTATCTGATACAGCTTTACCGGCGGTATGGCCTTGCCCTGGCGCATGGCCTGTTTGATGTCGGTGAACCGTTTGCCGGAAACATGCTTTTTAGGCCGGAACCTGGAATCAAAATCCGCATATTTGCCCACACTGCCGGTGATTTTATCCAGGGCAATGGTCTGGATACCATGGTCAATGAACTTCACATCCTCTTCTTTGGCCTGCTGTTCGTTAAAGGAGCTGACATGGTCGGCATCATCGTGCTGTGACGGATCCGAAGAGAACAGGTGTTTAAATATGTTTTTCATGATTAAACCTCGATCAGGGTATATCCGCAGGTATTGATCACCCGGGTGGTGTTGGCCTGTGTTATCCTGTCAGCACAGGTTTCAAAATCCTGGTGGACATGTCCGTGGATAAAATAATCCGGCTTTTTTTTTTGATCAATGTGTTAAAGCATTCAAATCCCATATGACACAGATCCTCTTTATCATGGATATGCCGGGGCGGGGCATGGGTCACCACCATATGAATCCGGCCTTTGCGCCACAATGAAAACCACAGGTTGAATATATTTTTTTTCATCATGGCTTCGGTGTATTGATTGGCGCCGCCATTATACCACATGGATCCTTCCATGCCCATGATGTTAAATGATCCCACTGAAATGATCCGCTTGTGGATGTTTTCACAACCCACAGGATTGGTGGGGGTATAACGGATATCATGGTTGCCCTTGACATAAAAAAGGGGAACATCCAGCCGGTCCCGCAGAAACGACAGATATTCCGGGTCCAGGTCTCCGCAGGAAATAATGAGATCCACCGGTTCCAGGGTTTTGGTTTCCACTTTCCGGGTAAGGGTTTTGTCGATGAAATCCGACACCGTCAGTATTTTCAGTCCATGGGTCTGTAAGGGAGCTGCCTGTTTGTTCATGTGTTTGTTTTTCCGCTGGTATTTCAGTAATAATAACAGATAATCATTTCAAATTGGTGATATTAAAATATTTTATCATGATATGATATATCTTTCCAAATATCCAGATCCGGAAAATATTACTTGCCATTTAATTTGGTTATGCTAAGTATAAAAGTTGACTGTAATCACGGCGTGACAACCCAATTAACGATGGCTTGAGAGGTTCATCTCCGTTACCGGAGATGTAAAAAAAGCCGAACCCTAAATTTTGAGGAGGAAAAGATGAAAAAATTATGCGTATCCCTGTTCGCTCTGGCATTTGTTCTTGTTTCAGCACCGGCGTTCAGTGCCGACATGGAACTGGCCCAAAAGTCAACCCTTGAATCCATTGTAAAGGCGGGAAAAATCCGCATTGGATTTGAATCCGGTTACCTTCCCTTTGAAATGACCAATACCAAAGGTGATTATATGGGATTTGACATTGATATGGGAAAACAGCTGGCAAGGGCCATGGGCGTCAAGTATGAACCGGTGAATACCGCATGGGACGGAATTCTCCCCTCTTTGATCACCAACAAGTTTGATATTATCATTTCCGGCATGACCGTCACCCAGGAAAGAAACCTGGCCGTTAACTTTACGGATCCCTATATCGTCGTCGGGCAGGCCATCCTTCTGAACAAAAAACATGAAGGGGTTGTCAAATCCTATAAAGACCTCAATGACCCCAAATATACGATCTGCTCCAAACTGGGCACCACCGGTGAGCAGGCGGCTCAACGGATGATTCCCAGAGCTTCCTACAAAAGTTTTGAAGTGGAAAGTGAAGCAGCCATGGAAGTTGTGCAGGGAAATGCTGATGCATTCATTTATGACCTGCCCCTGATTGAGATCATGCAGGCACAGCATGGAAAAGGCAAAACCGTTGCTCTGACCGAACCCTTTACCTATGAACCCCTGGCCATCGCAGTCAGAAAAGGGGATCCTGATTTTTTAAACTTTTTAAACAACTTCATTCGCCAGTATAAAAATGACGGCAGATGGCAGCAGGCCTATGACAAATGGATCAAATCCGATGAATGGCAGAAAGATCTCCAGAATTAATCGTACCATTAATCGTATCTGTCCAATCGTATCAGGAATTTTTGAATGAATCCGGGCCGGCAGAAGGTTTCTTTTGCCGGCCCGTTTTTTAAGGTCTGTAATATATGGAACAAAACATATCCAACATCAAACGCTTGAGCAACCCCTTTGCCTATTTTCTGTCTGTTGGCGGTTTTCTTGTTCTCCTGTTCATGGTCATTGGGTCAGTTTATTATGCTACAGTGGCTGTGGATTATCAGTGGCGCTGGTTCAAGGTCCCCAAATATTTCATGTACAAGTCCAGTGTTACGCTTTATGCAGAGGGATTCGGGGAAATAGACACCATTGCAGCCAATAAGGACAAATATGACATTACCGTCACTACGGATGCCGGCAAAAGGACATATACTGTCCCGGAAGGCACTTTTGACTGGACCGAGGGGGATATGGTGGGCCCCGGGGATATCATTGCCAGTTATGAAGGGGGGTGGCAGCCCGGTATCCTGGCAAAAGGCCTGTGGGTGACCCTGAAAATCTCGTTTATTGCCACTTTTTTCGGGATACTGCTGGGGATCATCGGCGGTGTGGCACGGGTGTCCAATACCCCGGTGCTCAAATGGTCGGCCATGGCCTATGTGGAAGTTATCCGGGGATCTCCTCTCCTGGTGCAGATCATGATTTTTTATTTTGTACTGGGAACCACCATGAACAAAATCCTGATGATGAACGGCATTCCCAGGCTTAATGCGGAATGGTACGGCATCATGGCGTTGTCGGTTTTTACCGGAGCCTATGTGGTGGAAATCGTGAGAGCCGGCATCGAGGCCATTCATCCCGGTCAGGTGGAGGCGGCCAGGTCTTCGGGCATGACCTATTTTCAGTGCATGTTTCATATTGTTCTTCCCCAGGCATTGAAAACCATTCTGCCGCCCCTGGCAGGCCAGTTCATCAACCTGATAAAGGATTCCTCCCTGCTGGGCATGATTTCCATCAGAGAGTTGACCAAAGCCACTCGGGAAGGGATTACCACAAGTCTGCAAACCTTTGAATTGTGGATATTGTGTGCCATTCTCTATCTGCTCATGACCTTTACACTTTCCATGTGTGTCCAGTATCTGGAAAGGAGGACAGCCACCAAATGATAGATGTTATCAGTATTTACAAGACATTTTATGTTCCCCATGAGGTCAAGGCCCTGGTGGATGTCTCCAATAAAATCAAGGCTGGTGAGGTGGTGGTGGTCATCGGTCCGTCCGGTTCAGGAAAAAGTACATTCCTGCGGTGTCTGAACCGCCTGGAAACCGCAGAGCGCGGACAGATCCTGGTGGACGGTGTGGATATTTTTGATCCCAAAACCAATATCAACACAGTCCGGGCGGAAATGGGCATGGTTTTCCAGTCCTTCAACCTCTATCCCCACCTGACAGTGCAGGGCAATGTGAACCTGGCCCAAAAACTGGTGAGAAAAAGGCCCAAAAAGGAGCGGGAGGAAAAAACCAGGATGCTTCTGGAAAAGGTGGGTATCTCCGCCAAAGCCAAGGCCTGGCCGTCCAATCTGTCCGGGGGCCAGCAGCAGCGGGTGGCCATTGCCAGGGCCCTGGCAATGGATCCCAAGATCATGCTGTTTGATGAACCCACATCAGCTTTGGATCCGGAGATGATAGGAGAGGTGCTGGAAGTGATGAAAACCCTGGCAAAAGAGGGGATGACCATGGTGTGCGTCACCCATGAAATGGGATTTGCCAGGGAGGTGGCGGACCGGGTTATTTTCATGGACGAGGGCATGATTGTAGAAGAAGGCACCCCGGAAAAATTTTACAAAAACCCCACCCATGACCGGACCAAGCTCTTTTTAAAACAGATATTGTAGCTGTCTGGTCACAACCTGAAAGCTGCGGCCCACCGGGCAAACCTGCGGGCATGTGCCGAATTAATGGCGGTGAGTTCTGCAATGATATCCAATACCGTGCGCTTCTGGTGGCAGCTTTCCGGAGATTTGGAAAAAAACTTGTCTGCACAGCAGATGATTTTTTCTTCCAGGGTCTTGGGCACCATGTCCCGCCGGGGAAGGGGCAGGTTGCGGCCAATGATGGTATCAAGGCAGATGCCGGCCCCGGTGTGGCGTTCAGCCACCAGGCCAAGGGCTGGAGCCAGCCCTTCTTTGTCCAGCAGTTGTCTGCCCAGATACCCGTGGCAGATGTAGGGGGCATCCCCTGTGCAGCCGATGCCAGGGGATGTGGTCATGAAGATACCGATATCATGGAGCATGGCTGCCTGTTCAATGAAGTCCAGATCCAGGTTAAGATGTGCCAGGTTTCGGGCAATTTCCAGGCTTTTTTTTGCCACCTGAAGGCTGTGGTTCACCAGGATGGTATGGGTGTCTGAACCTGGCGGATAAAATTTTTCAATGACCTGCAAAGGATCCATGGTCAGGACAACAGCACCCCTTCGATAAACGGATCCAGGTCCCCGTCAAGCACCCGGTCCACATCTCCGATCTCCTGATCTGTGCGGTGGTCCTTGATCATGCGGTAGGGATGCAGCACATAGGACCGGATCTGGCTGCCCCAGGCAATCTCATCCTTGCCGTCATGCAGGGACTGCATCTTTTGGTCCTGCTTTTGTTTTTCCAGCTGATAGAGCCTTGATTTGAGCACCTTCATGGCGATCTCCTTGTTCCTGTGCTGGGAGGGTTCCTGCTGGCACTGGACCACGATGCCGGTGGGCATATGGGTGATACGCACAGCAGAACTGGTCTTGTTCACATGCTGGCCCCCGGCCCCGGAGGCCCGGAACACATCGATGCGCAGGTCTTTGTCATCGATCTCGATATGGATATCATCCTGGATATCCGGGTAGACAAACACAGAGGCAAATGAGGTGTGGCGCTTGCCGTTGGCATTGAAAGGGGATATGCGCACCAGGCGGTGGACCCCAGATTCCACCTTCATGAATCCGAAGCAGTTGTGGCCGGCCACTTTAAAGGTGGTCCCTTTGATGCCGGCTTCATCACCCGGCTGCATATCAATGATGGTCAGTTTATACCCTTTTTTGCCGATCCACCGGGTATACATCCTGAACAGCATTTCCGCCCAGTCCTGGGAATCGGTTCCGCCGGCCCCGGCATTGATGGAAACCAGGGCATCCCTGGCATCATCTTCATGGTCCAGGGTGATGTCCAGAGAAAACTTCTTGATGCGTTTTGCAATGCCTGTCAGCTGCCGGTCTATGTCTGCTTCGCTTTCCTTGTCCCCTTCTTCATGGGCCATTTCCAAAAGCATCTGGGCATCTTCAAGGTCGGCGCAGATGCTTTTGCAGGTATCCAGAAGGTTGGCCAAGGCGGTCTGTTCTTTGAGCATCTGGGTGGCTTTTTCCGGATCATCCCAGAAGTCGGGCCTGGCAGAGAAATGTTCCAGCTCCTTAAGGCGCCTTTGTTTTACCGGCAGGTCAAAGATACTCCTTGAGGCGGTCGGCTTTGGCAGTAAGGGATGATATGGTCTGTTTCAGGTCTGTATTCATGGTAAAAATCTCCTCTTGATATATTCTTTTTCTTTTACCACAAAACCGATGCCCATTGCAATAAGGCAGGCAAATGCCAGCAGATCTCCATGCCGGGTATAAAAAGAAAAAAAAGTGAGGGCCGGCAGGGACCGGACATCCACAGCATCGGTGAACAATTGTGTTGCGCCCGACACCTGTCCTAAGGGATCTATAAATCCGGATATGCCGGTATTGGCGGCCCTGATAACGCTTCTGCGGTTTTCCACCGCCCTGAGGACAGCTATGGAAAAATGCTGGGCAGGGGCCGATGTTCTGCCGAACCAGGCATCGTTGGTTATTGTGGTGAGAATGTCTGCCCCGTTTTTGACAAACTGTCGGGAAATGGAGGGAAACAGGATTTCAAAACAGACCAGTACCCCGGTTTTGTGGTCTTTAAATACAAGAGGGACAAACCCTGTCTCCCCTCTGGAAAAATTTCCTGCCTCTTCTGTGAGTTTTTCTATAAAAAACAAAAGATTCTGGAAAGGAACATATTCACCAAACGGTACCAGGTGTGTTTTGTCATAAATACCCACCGGCACGGAAAGCTGGTTGAGCATGAGCACCCGGTTAAAATATCGGACAGGGTCGCCGGAGGTATCCACAGCCGGGCTTCCCATGAGAAAATGGGTTTTGGCCCGGCGGACATATCGGTCCACCCGGTTGGAAAGATCCAGATCATGGCCGTAATAAAAAGGCAGCGCGGTTTCAGGCCAGATGATCAGATCCGGTTTTAACCGGGCCGCCTCCAGGGACATATTGCCGTATTTTTCAATGGTGGCCCGACGGAAGGGCTGGCTCCATTTCTGATCCTGGCGGATGTTTCCCTGTACAACGGCAAATACAGGTTTGGGTGCTGCTGCCATCTGCTGCGCTACCCGGGGGATGCGCAGGATGCCGTAAACATAGGCTGCGGCCAGAATAAAAAAAGTGTAGGACACACACAGGTAAATGCGCAAAAAAAGGTGTCTGCCCATAAGGCTGCTGCCGGCTGTGATCTGGATCCATACGGTACTGATCAAGGTGTTGCACAAAACAAGTACAAAGGAAATGCCCAGCACCCCTGTCACATCTGCCATCTGGATCAAAAAATGGTCGGCATACTGGCTGTACCCCAGGACTCCCCAGGGAAACCCTGTGAACAGGTGGGTGCGCACAAATTCGAGCCCGGTCCAGATGCAGGCCCCTGCCAGGGGCATCATGGCAGGGGAAAAGGCCAATTTTTTGAGAGCACAGGCAAACAGGGCCGGGTACAGGGACAGGTAAAGACAAAGCAGGGTCAAAGTACAGACAGACAGCAGTATGTGAAGGCCGCCAAAGGTGGACAGGGTGGGAACGATCCAGTAGATCAGGGTGGTGAAATGGACAAATCCTGCGGTAAATCCAGCCAGAAAAGACTGGCGGACAGTCATGTGTTCCAGGGAGATGATCAATGGGCAAAGGGCCACAAACGCCAGATAATGCACACCTGGATCTGGAAAGCACAGGGTCATCAGAAGGCCGCTGACCAGTGCCGGAAAATAGAGAGACAGGACGTGCATGAAAATTATATCAATCCGCCGTTCACCCCGATAACCTGGCCCGCAGGCATGTCGGGTTCCCTGGCCGGGGTAATGGCCCTGCCGATATCTTTGGATGTGCCGATGCACGGCACGGCCTGCTGTGATGATAAGATCATGATTTTTCAATTACCATCCATGGGACGAGATTTCAAGTCCATGACAGCGGAATATTTTTTATTGCGCTTTACAATTTCAAGGCTGGATGCTATTTTTGACGATGGTCATATGAACACCATCGTCAGGAGTTTTTTATGGAACATATAGAAATCCGTTTCGGCAACAATCTTGATTCATACGACACTGAAGAAAAATCCTTTGAAGAGATGTTTCAATCAGTTAATCCGATGTTCTGTTTTTCAAAGCGGATCTGGAAACCCCAGATGGATATTTTTGAAACACAAAATCAGATTATCATCCAGGCGGAGATCGCAGGAGTCAAAAAAGAAGATATCGTGATTGAGGTCAATAACAAGGCGGTTAAGATTTCCGGAAACAGAAAACCCAGCCAGCCTGATCCCACTGCCACCTACCGGCTGGCCGAAATTCAGTTCGGTCAGTTTGAGCGGGTATTATACCTTCCCAGCGTGATTGATGTGGAAAAGGTGTCTGCCGTTTTTAACAACGGTTTTCTCCAGTTGACCCTTGGCAAATTATTTGCGAAAAATATCAAACAGGCACATGATCTGTCCATGGATTTTATTTAGTCAGCGGGTTCACAAACAAAGGAATACAAATGGATGATATCCAACATCCCTCCACCACCATATCAACCAACGATATCCCCGGCAAAATTCCCATACTTCCCATTGTTGACACCAATTTGTTTCCCAAAATGGTGCTGCCTCTGGTATTGATCCAGAAAGAATCAATTGACCTTATTGATGAAGCCATGGCTGGCAGTCGAATGCTGGGTTTGTTGCTGTCCAAAAGATCTGACGTGGATTCAAGGCATACTGCAAATGATCTGTTTCGCATCGGTACCGTGGCCATGATTTTAAAAATGTCAAAAATGGAAGATGAAAAAGCCCAGCTGCTTATTCAGGGCCTGAACCGGTTCAAGGTAACCAGGTTTCTTCAGGGAAAGCCTTACCTTCAGGCGAAGATTGAAGTACTGAACTGTAAAAAAGCGGATCAGAGCATGGAAAATCGGGCGCTCATGATTAATATTGCGGAACAATATGAGAAAATTGTCAGTTTGTCACCTGGATTACCGGGTGAAATGGCCCATATGATCAAATCTCTGCAAGAACCCAATGTACTGGCTGATATGGTGGCATCCACCATTAACGCACCGGTCAGGGAAAAACAGAAGGTGCTGGAACTGATCAATGTGACTCAGCGTTTGAAAAAGGTTACCCGCCTGGTCAATGATCAGCTGGAAATTCTGGAAATGGGGTCCAGGATACAGAATCAGGTCAAGGAAGATATGGATAAACAGCAGCGGGAATATTATCTTCGCCAGCAGTTGAAGGCCATCAAGGAGGAGCTGGGGGAAACAGAGGGCGAAAGTGTTGAAATCAGGGAATACAGAGCACTTATTGAAAAAAATCAGCTCCCGGAAGAAGCTCGCAAAGAGGCGGAAAGAGAGTTGCATCGTCTGTCGCGCATGCATCCGTCATCTTCGGAATATGTGGTGGCATCCAGCTACCTGGACTGGTTGACCAGCCTGCCCTGGAAATCAGCATCCCGGGATATGCTGGATATCAAATCAGCCCGGCGCATATTGAATCAGGACCATTACGGGCTGGAAAAACCCAAAAAACGGATTCTTGAGTACCTGGCTGTACGAAAACTTAAAAAAAATTCCAAAGGACCTATTCTGTGTTTTGCCGGTCCGCCCGGTACCGGGAAAACCTCTCTGGGCCGGTCCATTGCAAAGGCCCTGGGCAGGGAGTTTGTGCGCATATCCCTGGGAGGGGTGCGGGATGAGGCCGAGATCCGGGGGCATCGCAGAACCTATGTGGGGGCTCTGCCCGGCCGGATCATCCAGAATATCCGGAAAGCAGGCAAAAAAAATCCGGTGTTCATGCTGGATGAAATTGACAAAGTGGATTCCTCTTATCATGGGGATCCGTCATCAGCCCTGCTGGAGGTATTGGATCCGGAGCAGAATTTTTCCTTTACCGATCATTACCTGGATGTCTCCTTTGATCTTTCTGATGTCATATTTCTTACTACCGCCAATGTGCTTCATACCATCCCCCCTCCGCTGCGGGACCGCATGGAGGTACTGGAACTCAACGGATATACCGAAGATGAAAAACACAAGATTGCCACACGGTATCTGATTCCCAGGCAAAGGGAAGCCCATGGCCTTAATGCCGGACAGATTCGGGTCACCCCCGGGGCTGTAAAAAAGATTATCACCGGATACACCAGAGAATCGGGTCTGCGGAACCTGGAACGTCAGATCGGTACCGTGTGCCGGGGCGTGGCCACCAAAATCGCTGAAGCACAGGAAACCCATCTGGTCATCCGCCAGGAGGATCTCCACGAATATCTGGGACCGGTGCAGAACAGGCCGGATCTGGCGTTGCGAATTAACACCCCCGGGGTGGTGGTGGGTCTGGCCTGGACCCCGGTGGGTGGAGAAATTCTGTTTGTTGAAGCGGTTGCCATGAAAGGAGGAAAAGGATTGACCCTCACCGGCCAGCTGGGGGATGTGATGAAGGAATCTGCCACCACTGCCTTGAGCTTTATCCGGTCCCATGCAGGGAAACTGGGTGTGGACGACTCTTTTTTTGATACCCATGATATCCATATCCATGTGCCGGCAGGAGCCATACCCAAGGATGGTCCCTCTGCCGGCGTAACCATGCTGGCAGCCCTGGTTTCGCTGGTTACCGGTAAAAGGGTCCGGCCCCGCCTGGCCATGACCGGTGAAATCACACTCAGAGGAGAGGTGCTGCCTGTGGGCGGAATCAAGGAAAAAATTATCGCCGCCCACAGAGCCGGTGTCCGGTCGGTGGTTCTTCCTTTATGGAACCAAAAAGACATGGAGGATGTGCCCCGGCATATTCAGGATCAGATGGGTTTTTCTTTTACCGATAAAATGGAAGATATAATTTTACACGCCTTTGACTTATGATGAAAAACCATCCCCATATGTTGCGCATTGGTGTCTGGGTGATCACCCTGGTTCTGTTTTGCCTTTTGCAGGCCGGGTGTTCGAAATTCACCGGCTCTCCATCACATGACCGAACGTATGTCCCCCCGCCTAAAAAAGAGTCGGGCAAGGTGCCTGCCACCCAGCGGCCTTATACGATCATGGGAAAACAATACACCCCCATTGCCAGTGCCCACGGCTTTGTTCAGACAGGTATCGCCTCCTGGTATGGAAAAAAATTTCACGGCCGGAAAACCGCCAATGGTGAAACTTATGACATGCATGCCATGACCGCGGCCCATAAGACCCTGCCCATGAATACCTGGGTGGAGGTGCACAACCTGGGCAACAATCGGAAAATCAAGGTGAGAATCAATGACCGGGGACCTTTTGTTACCGGTCGAATCATTGATCTGTCCTATGCCGGGGCCAAACATATTAACATGGTAGGTCCTGGAACTGCCCGGGTGCGGGTGAAGGCCCTGGGAGCTGCCACAGAATATTCCAAAATATCAAAACAGCCTGTGGCATTTAAAGCGCTGGACTACTGGACAGGGAATTTCACGGTTCAGGTGGGGGCGTTCCAGGTAAAATCCAATGCACAAAAATTTAGGGACAAATTATCCAAATCATATCTGAACGCCCATATTGTGGTCCATGAAGATGACCGGGGAATCTTTTACCGGGTCCGCATCGGCCGGTTTTCAAATCTCAAGGACGCGGAACGTTTCCGTGACAGCCTTTTGACCAATGATGGATTTGACCAGGCTTTTGCCGTAGCGGAGTAAAGCCATGGCAGGTGTTGTGTTTCTGGACAGGGACGGGGTGATCAACCAGGATTCTTCGCATTATATCAAACACCCGTCTGAGTTCCATTTTATTCCTGGCAGTCCGGAAGCCATAGCCCTGCTCAATAGACACGGATTTGATATTATTCTGGTCACCAACCAGTCCATAATCGGCCGGAAAATGGTCACCCAGCAGACCCTGGACCTGATTTTTAAAAAAATGTGTCAGGGCATTGCTGCAGCCGGGGGGCGGATTCTTGATATTTTTTTTTGCCCCCATGCCCCGAATGCCGGGTGTGACTGCCGCAAACCTGCTCCCGGAATGCTTTTCCATGCCCGGAAACGGCATAAACTGAAACTGTCCCGGTCTTTGCTGGTTGGAGACAGTGTCAAGGATATCCAGGCAGCCAGAAATGCCGGTTGCGCCAAAGCCATTCTGGTGGGCACGGGAAACGGAAAAACCGCTTTCCAGAACCTGGTGTGCCAGGGTTCCCCTCCGGATTATTATGCCAGAGACCTTATGGATGCAGCACTGTGGATCACAAACGCAAAAAAGACAGCGCCATGATCACCATCAAAGGGGTGTTGTCCCGTCTGACATACCAGAACCCGGACAACCAGTATACCGTGTGCCGCATCCAGGTGGAAAAGATTCAGGACCCCATTACCGTGGTGGGATATCTGGCAGGGGTGGCAGAAGGGGAAACCCTGACCCTCAATGGCCAGTGGACATCCCATCCCAAATATGGGGACCAGTTCAAGGCGGAAACCTATGAAGTAACTCTGCCGGCCACTGTGTCAGGCATCCGCAAATACCTGGGATCCGGCATGATCAAGGGCATCAGCAAATCCCTGGCAGACCGCATCGTGGATAAATTTCAGAACCAGACCCTGGAGATTATCGAAAACCAGCCGGAAAAACTCATGGAGGTTGCCGGCATTGCCCGGGGTAAAAAGCAGCTGATTCAAAAAGCCTGGAACACCCACCATGCCGTGCGCCGGGTCATGCAGTTTCTCCAGGAAAATAATGTCAACGTGGCCCATGCCGGCTTGATACTCAAGACCTATGGGGCCGGCGCCATGGCCGTTCTGGAAACTGATCCGTTCCGCATTGCCATTGATATTCCGGCCATAGGATTTGCTGCGGCAGATGCCGTAGCCCGGGCAAAAGGTGTTGAAAAAACCGATGAAAACCGCCTGTGTGCCTGTCTGCTATGCCAGCTTATTGTCTTTGAAGGAGACGGCCATGTGTATGCGGACAAAGAGGAGTTGTTTGCCGCCTGTGCCCGTCTGGCCGGGGTGGGCTCTGACCTGTTTTCCCCTGCCCTGGATACCCTGGCAGACAGAAACGAGATTCAGTTGTGGGATGACCGGGTGTACCTGAGCCGGCTGTTCAAGGCGGAAAAAGGTATTGCCGACCGGCTGTCAGCCCTGCTTTCCATGCCGGTGCCTGAATACAGGATCAGCCGGGATGAGATCCTGGAACAGGTGCTGACCGGCATGGCCGTGAAATTGTCTGATGAGCAGCTGGAAGTGGTCTGCCAGGTGATGGTGCAAAAAGTGTCCGTGATCACCGGGGGGCCCGGCACCGGTAAAACCACCCTGGTGCGTGCCCTGTGCCAGGTGTTCAGGCACCTGCGCCTCACCGTGGTCCTGGCCGCTCCTACCGGCCGGGCTGCCAGGCGGCTTTCTGAAACCACCGGCAAAAAAGCCTTTACCCTGCATAAGCTGCTGGGATTTGACACGGAACAGGGCACAGTGGCACACAATTTCACCAATCCCCTGAACCTGGATGTGTTTGTGGTGGATGAAGCCAGCATGGTGGATACCCAGCTCATGTTCCATCTTGTGGAGGCCATGCCGCCCGGTGCCAGCCTGGTGCTGGTTGGGGATACATTTCAGCTGCCTTCGGTGGGACCCGGTAATGTTTTGTCTGATATCATGGCCTCGGGCCGGGTCAGCGTGTTTGCCCTGACCAAAATTTTTCGTCAGGCCAGGCAGAGCCCAATTGTGCGCCATGCCCATGACATCCGCAATGGCCGGATGCCTGATTTTAAAACCAGAGAGTCCCAGGATCTGTCGGAATTTTATTTTATTGAAAACCAGCACCCGGAAAAAGTGGTACACACAATTCTTGAGCTGTGTGCCAGACGAATTCCCAAAACCTTTCCCCATATCACCGATTTTCAGGTCTTAACCCCCATGCACCGGGGGGAAGCCGGTACCATCAATCTCAATCAGCAGCTTCAATCTGTTCTCAATCCGGGTAAAGGGGGCGTTGACAATCGGGGTGTGACCTTCCGGCCCGGAGACAAGGTGATGCACCTGAAAAACAATTATGAAAAAGAGGTGTTCAACGGCGATATCGGCCAGGTAACAGATGTTTCCAAATCAGAAGGCAAAGTCATGGTGGAGTATGACGGCCGCATGGTGCCCTATGACCTGCTGGAACTGGACGAGCTGACCCTGGCCTATGCCGTTTCGGTCCACAAATCCCAGGGTTCCGAATACGGGGCAGTCATCATCGCCCTGACCATGGCCCATTATCCGCTGCTCCAGCGCAATCTTTTATACACGGCCCTGACCCGGGGCAAACACCTGGTGATCATTGTGGGATCTTCCCGGGCCGTTCACACCGCTTTTGAAAACAACCGCACCAACCTGCGCCGGTCAGGGCTCAAGGACCGGCTGTCCCGCCTTTGTTAAAAAAACACCGCAAAAAAAACGCATCCCGCCAACCCGTTCATACGGGACAGATTATTTTCATCCTGTTGAAATTTCTGGCAATACCTGTTAAAAGAATCCTTTGGAATTTTAACAGGAAATGACTATGCATTATGACGGAATGATCATACGGCCCCCCAGTGAGGCCGACAGTATACTGCTCCAGGTGACCTTAGGATGTTCCCATAACAAGTGTACCTTCTGTGGCAGTTTCCGGGACAAGCGGTTTACCATCAAAAAAAATGACATCATTTTCCAGGACATTGAATATGCCAGAAAGCATTTTCCCCGGCAAAAGCGGCTGTTCATCTGTGACGGGGATGCCATGATCGTGCCCATGAAGCGGCTTGTGCCCATTCTGGAACGGATCAGAGACCGGCTTCCCTGGGTGGAACGGGTGGGAGTGTATGCCAATACCAAGGGCATCGGCATGAAAACCGATGAGGAGCTGGCCGCGCTTCATGACTTGGGAGTGGGCATCGCCTACATGGGGCTGGAATCCGGTGACGACCAGGTGCTGACCGATATCCGCAAAGGCGCCACAGCAGACAAGATGATCCGCATGGGCCGGCGGGTGAAACAGGCGGACATCAAGCTGTCTGTCACCGTGCTGGTGGGCCTGGCAGGCAAAGAACGTTCCCTGGTCCATGCACAGGAAACCGGCCGGGTCCTGTCTGAAATTGATCCGGATTATGTGGGGGCTTTGAGCCTGATGCTGATTCCCGGCACAGAGCTGCATGCGGATCACCAGGCCGGTCACTTCCAGTTACCCTCCCCGGAGGAAATGCTGGCGGAACTGGGGCAGATGATCGCCTCCACCCACCTGTCGGATGGACTGTTTCATGCCAATCATGCTTCCAATTACCTGCCTGTCAGGGCCAGGCTTCCCCGGGACAAGGAAAAAACCCTGGAACAGATCGCCCGGGCCCTGAGCGGAAAAATAAAACTCAAACCCGAATTCATGAGAGCCTTATAAATCTTACGTTATCCAACAGGAGATAAATACCATGGCTGATGCCACAGAAAATCTGGATCAACTGACCATCAATACCATCAGAACCCTTTGCATGGATGCGGTGCAGAAAGCCAACTCCGGCCATCCCGGTGCGCCCATGGGCCTGGCGCCCATGGCCTATGTGCTGTTCAAACATTTTTTGAAACACAATCCCAAAAACCCGGCATGGATCGACCGGGACCGGTTTGTTCTGTCCGGGGGACATGCATCTTCTTTGCTTTACAGCCTTTTGTATCTGTTCGGATACGGTCTGGATCTGGAAGATCTGAAAAATTTCCGGCAATGGGGCTCCAGAACCCCGGGACACCCCGAATACGGGGACACCCCGGGTGTGGAAACCACCACCGGACCCCTGGGCCAGGGCATTGCCAATGCCGTGGGCATGGCCATTGCCGAACGTCACCTGGCGGCCCGGTTCAACCAGGGAAAAAACCCCCTGATCGACCATTACACCTACTGCATATGTGGGGACGGGGACCTCATGGAAGGGGTGGCCATGGAAGCTGCTTCCATGGCCGGTCATCTGGGCCTGGGCCGGCTGATCCTGATCTATGATGACAACCATATCACCATCGAAGGGGCGACAGATATCGCGTTCACGGAAAACATAGGTGACAAGTTTGCCGCCATGAACTGGCATGTGCAGGAGGTAGGGGACGGCAATGACCTGGCGGCCATCCACCATGCGCTCCAGGCGGGTAAGGAAAACACAGACAAGCCCTCTTTGATCAAGATCAGGACCCATATCGCCTTTGGCAGCCCCAATAAACAGGACACGGCCGATGCCCATGGTGCACCCCTGGGGGATGAGGAGATCAGGCTGGTGAAAAAATTCTACGGCCTGCCCGAGGACAAAACTTTTCATGTGCCGGACAGGGTGAGGGAAGCGGCCGGAACAGCGGTGGCAGCAGGACAAAAACTGGAAGATGCCTGGCAGGAAACCTTCATTTCCTATAAAGACACCTATCCCGGCGAAGCCGCCCTGTTTGTGGATGCGGTGAGCGGATTTCTCACCCGGGGATGGGACAAGGATGTCCCGGTATTTTCTGTGGATGACGGCCCCGTGGCCACCCGGGCAGCTTCAGGCAAGGTGCTCAACGCTATTGCACCGAACCTGCCCGTGCTCATGGGTGGATCCGCCGACCTGGCACCTTCCAACAAGACCTATCTTAACTGTTCCGCTGAGTTTCAGAAAAATACCTTTGACGGGCGAAACATCCGGTTCGGGGTGCGGGAGCATGCCATGGGTGCGGTCATGGCCGGCATGTATCTGCATTCCGGTGTCCGGCCCTATGGCGGCACCTTTCTGGTTTTTGCCGATTACATGCGGCCGGCCATCCGGCTGGCTTCTTTGATGAAACTGCCCCTGGTCTATGTTTTCACCCATGACAGCGTGGCAGTGGGCGAGGACGGCCCCACCCATCAGCCGGTGGAGCACCTGGCAGCCCTGCGGGCCATTCCCGGGCTCAATGTGGTGCGGCCGGCAGACGCCAATGAGACCGCCCTGGCATGGAAACAGGCACTGTCCACAATGGATTCTCCCACTGCCCTGATCTTAAGCCGGCAGAAGCTGCCCATCCTGGATACCTCTCTGCGGGACGGGGAGTTTCATTACGGGGCATATACCATTCTGGACAAGGGTGATCAGGCAGATATGATCATCATTGCCACTGGGTCTGAGGTGCATATCAGCCTTGGGGCGGCACAAATCCTGGAAACCGACCACGGCATAAAGACGTCCGTGGTGTCCATGCCCTCCTGGGAATGGTTTGAAAAAGCACCGGCATCCTACAGGGAGCGCATCCTGCCCTCAGGTGTTACCCGGCGCCTGGCTGTGGAAGCCGGCATTGCCATGGGATGGGAAAAATATGTGGGGCCTGACGGGGCAGTCATCAGCATCGAGCGGTTCGGGGCTTCGGCACCGGGCGGGGTGGTGCTGGAAAAACTGGGGTATTCCGTTGACAATGTTGTGAAACAGGCATTGGACCTGGTAAAGGGATAATATTCTCTCTTCAAAAGGAGATATGGCATGATTATTTCCGTTAAAACCGCCAGCAGAACCCAGATGAAGGATATCACCGATCAGGTGCGGCAGGCAGTGACATCCTCAGGCATACAGAACGGCCTGGTACATGTCTTTTCCCTGCATACCACAGGGGCGGTAACCATCAATGAAAATGCCGATCCTGCCGTACCAGTTGATATTTTGAATACCATCAACAAGATCGTTCCCTGGGATGACCGTTACAAACATATGGAGGGCAATTCCGCCGCCCACATAAAGGTCAGCCTGTTCGGGCCCTCGGAGATGGTTGCCCTGGAAAACGGGTCCCTGGTGCTGGGTACCTGGCAATCCATTTTTTTCTGTGAATTTGACGGCCCCAGGAACCGGAAGGTGACTGTCACCATCCTGGCGGACAGGTAAAAGGAAAACGCGGTATGAAAGTGATATGGCTGCTCACCGCCCTGGTGGCCGGTATGATGGCCCCTGTCCAGGCCGGTTTTAACGGAAAAATGGGCCGGACCATCGGGGATCCGGTGTATGCGGCCCTGATTTCTTTTTTTGTGGGCACCCTGGGGCTGCTGGCATACGGCTTTGCCCTGCGCATGGATTTTACAGCGGTGCGCAATGCTGCCGGGATCGAATGGTGGGTATGGCTGGCCGGTCTGCTCGGGGCATTTTATGTCACTGCGGTGATCGTTTTGACACCCCGGCTGGGGGCTACCCTCACCTTCAGCCTGGTGGTGGCAGGCCAGCTGATCATGGCCGTGGCCCTGGACCATTTCGGG
>JAIPDY010000019.1 GCA_021737445.1 Desulfotignum sp. | reverse complement strand
GGCACACCATTATTTTGAGCATAGAGGCAAAATTATCATGACAACACCATTGCATGAACCACTGTTTGCGGCTATGGATGTTATTTAAAAAATTTGGAATAAAAATATTTCTGCCGGTATCACCTGAACAGTATCAATTTTTCACTTGAATACATAATGCAATTATTTTAAATGTATACCCCTTTTTTCTAATTTAAGGAGCTCATTATGCCCAAAGATAGATCCATTACAAAACAGGTGCCGGCATCAGAACGCACCACCTGCGAAGCCACCTGCCAGATGCTGGAAAAAGCCAGAAAAGACGGCGTGGTCATCGCCCTTGACCGGGCCACGGACATGAAACCCTGCCCCATCGGGGTGGAATCAGCCTGCTGCAAACACTGCTACATGGGACCCTGCCGCCTCAATCCCAGAGATCCTTACAAAAAAGTGGGCATCTGCGGTGCCACCATTGACACCATCATGGCCAGGAACCTGGGCCGGAACGTGGCAACCGGATCAGCCTCCCACAACGACCATGGCATGCATATTCTCAAATTATTCAAAGGGATCGTGGAAAAAAAGATCACAGACTTTACCATTGACGATACCCTGAAACTGGAAAGACTTGCCGGTTCCCTCGGCATTGATACCCAGGACAGGGAGATCTATGATGTGGCAAAAGATCTGTGCGATGAGCTGGAAAAAACCTTTTCCAATGTGGACGGAGAGATGCCGTTTACCCGGCTGGCACCTGAAGCTACCTTAGAGCAGTGGCGCAAAGGCGGCATCGTGCCCAGGGGTGCCATGAAAGAGGTTATGGAAATGATGAGCCGGACCCACATCGGGTGCGACCAGGACTACAACAACCTGATCAAGCAGATCAGCCGTACGGCCCTGGCTGACGGTTGGGGCGGCTCCATGGTGGCCACGGAACTGTCCGACATCATGTTCGGCACGCCGTCTCCCATACTTGCCGAAGTCAATATGGGCGTGCTCAAGGAGGACCATGTCAATGTCATTGTGCACGGCCATGAGCCTGCCATGTTCGAAGGCATGCTGGCTGCCGTGAATGATCCCTTCTTTATCCAGGCGGCCAAGGACAAGGGTGCCGCCGGTATCAATCTGGTGGGCATGTGCTGTTCAGGCGCGGAAATGATGTCCCGCCACGGGGTTCCCCATGCCGGCAATTTCTCATCAACAGAAGCGGTGCTGGTCACAGGGGCTGTGGATGCCATGGTGGTGGATATCCAGTGTATCAAGCAGGGACTGGCACAGGTGGCCAGTTGTTATGACACCCATCTGATCACCACCAGCGACCGGGCCCATATCGAAGGGGCCACCCATATTGAATTTGCGGAAGAAGATCCCCGGGCCTGCACAGATCAGGTGTTGACCAAGGCCATCTCCCGGTTCGGCTCCCGCAGCATGCCGATCCAGATCCCCAAGCAGATCCAGAAAGGTGTCCAGGGATTCACCCATGAGTACATCGAGTACATGCTGGGCGGCACCTTCAGGGGGTCCTATTCTCCCTTGAACGAAAACATCATCAACGGCCGGATACGGGGCGTGGCCGGTGTGGTGGGCTGCACCAACCCCAAAGTCCAGCAGGATTATGTTCATGTGGAACTGGTAAAAGAACTGATCCGCAATGATGTGCTGGTTCTCCAGACCGGCTGCTCCCAGATCGCCCTGTCCAAGGCAGGGTTTCTGACACCGGAAGCCGGTGCCCTGGCAGGCCCCGGCCTTGCTGAAGTCTGTGAAACCGTTGGCATGCCGCCGGTGCTGGGCTTAGGTTCCTGCGTGGACAACACCAGAATTCTCATTGCAGCATCTGCAATGGTCAGGGCCGGGGGCCTGGGTAACAGCATTGCTGATCTGCCCGTGGCTGGATGCGCCCCGGAGTGGATGAGTGAAAAAGCCTTGGCCATCGGCCAGTATTTTGTGGCATCCGGTGTATACACGGTATTCGGCATCGGGTTTCCCGCCATTGCCGGCACCCGGTTCCATGATCTGCTGTTCAACGGACTGGAACAGCAGGGTTACGGCAAGTGGGGAACAGGTAAAGATCCCATTGAAATTGCAAAACTGATGATTGCGCACATTGACAAAAAGCGCAGACAACTGGGCATTGACAAGGTACGGGAAAGAACCCTGGTGGATATGAACGACCGCCGGGCCATTGCCGGATAATAACTTTTTACCTTCGCCTACTGTAAAGACCCGTGTCGCGGGGTCACTGTGTGTCTCACCCGTCTGCCGCGTTTGACAGGGCGTAAGGCATGCTGCGCTAAACGTCAAAAACTGCGGGCAGGTATGTCCTCAAACAGTTTGCCGTTCTTAACGCTTCGCATGCCAAACGCCCTGTAACAAACGCGGCAGAATGGGATTCGACCCACAGCAACCCCGCGACACTAGCCGCTGACTGCAAGGGTAGCCGATAGTGCTCTATTTACTCAAAATGCCAGGATTGGCAAAATGTGTAGCGATTTTTCGAAAGATTTTACTGTCCTGCAGGTGGCTCAGAAGCACGGCTGGACCTCCGGGCACGGGTCCTGCCTCCACCAGAGGCGGCATCTGTACTGAAAGGTTCTTACCGGTTGGTGAAAACCGGCTGGTGAAAAAAAATTGACATCCCTGCACCAAGGCTTTATATAAATAAGCATACAGACAATCAAAAACAAGGACCTTGTGCATGGGCCGAAAAAGCATATCCCACATCCGGAAACCTGAAATTCTGCGCCACACTTACAAGGTGGTGGAAGAAGAGGGGTTCATGGGTATGACCATCGGTAAAATAGCCAACCGCATGGGGGTCAACTCCGGGCTTTTAATCCATTATTTTAAAAGCAAAGAGGGCCTGATCATGGAAATGGTGGATTATCTGTTCAAAATTTCCATGAAAGCCTATCATGCGGAACTGGAAAAATATACCACCCCCGAAGCGCGGTTCCAGTGCCTGATGCGCATATTGTTCTGCACCAGCGGCAAAGGTCCCCAGCGGGATGCCGTGTTCTGGTCCTGCTATGCCATGGGATTTCGAAATCCCGACATCCGGGAACGTATCCAGGGCATGCAGAAAAAATTCATTGCCTTTGGTGTCAAAGAGATTGCTTCCTGGGAAGATGCCGGACTTGTCACGGTTAAAGACAAGGAAAAAGCCGCCGCCACCATCCTGGCGCTCTCCGAAGGATTCGGCATACTGCGCAATTCACTCAAGGATCTGAACTCTCTGGAAGAGATTGCAGGTTCCATGCGCCAGTGTGCCCTTGAAGCCCTGGGTGCAGCAAAATCCGGCACCAGATCTGCTGACCGGATATCAGCACAATAAACTGGATATTTGCGATACCACCGTGGGCGGGGCCGGAGACTGTCGGTTCAGATCAGCAGGGAAAGGGACAGGGACACAAACGACAGCAGTGTGGAGATCATGATGGCTCCGGCTGCCAGGTCTGTATCTGAATTGAGCTGACCTGACAGCACATAGATGGCTGTGGATGTGGGCAGGGCAAAAAAGATCATCCCCACGGTAAAGGCGATACCGGTCACCTGGAAAAGCGTCAGCAGAACAAACCCTGTCACCGGCAGAAACACAAGCTTGAACCCGGCTGCCAGAAGCGAAATTTTGCCATGGTCAGCCAGTCCCCTGAACCGCAAAGATCCGCCAATGGATATCAAGGCCAGAGGCAGGGTGACAGATGTCATCAATGAAAAACTGTTTCGGACAAACAAGGGAAAATCAAGACCGGAGCGGGAAAACAAAAATCCGGCAGCGCACCCGATGATCAACGGATTGGACACCAGGGCCCGGATAAAATATCGCACCTTTTCCCGGTTTGCCAGTTTCTGGTCTGAATACCACACCAGCACGGATACAGACAGTACATTGATCACCGGAATGACAATTCCGGCCAGAATACCGAAATGGCGGACCCCATCTTCTCCTAAGACCGTCATAACAATGGCCATGCCGATATAGGTGTTGAACCGGAAGCAGGCCTGGCAGAAAGAGCCCGCCTGGAACTGTGAAATATGGAAAAACCGGATCGCCCAGAGGCTTGCCAGAAAAGCCAGGATCACCCCGATAAGTCCGGCAAAAAAAAGCCCGGTATCTATTGCCTGATCCGGTCCGCTGCCCCCGATTTTCCAGAACAGCATGGCAGGAAAAAAAATATAGTATACCAGGCGGTCTGACATGGCAAGGAACCGGTCATCGGTCATGCCGTAGAATTTGAGCAGCCTTCCTAACAGCAGCAGGGCAAACAAAGGGAATATGGTATTGAGGATCAGCATATTCAGACGGCAAAAATCCGGTTTTCAGTCAGGCTCAGAAACCGGGGGCCTTTGTCTGTTATGTGAATGACGCTTTCAATGCCGGCGGCAAACCGGTCCTTGAAAATAAATTTGGGTTCCACGGCAAACACCATGCCGGGCAGCAGTTTGGTGTTACGTCCCCGGGCCAGGACAGGGTCTTCCACCAGCTCCAGGCCGATGCCATGGCCGATGAACCGGGACTTGAGATCCGGCAGCCCCAGAAAAAAAGATCCCAGGCCCAGTTTTTGCGCCCTGTCCATGGCTGCGGTGAACACCTGATCCACCAGGGTGCCGGGAACCATGAGATCCTTGACATGGTAAAGGATCTCTATGGCGGCCAGACCGGCCTGTTCTGCCAGGGGCGGCATTTTTCCCATCACCAGCATCCGGGTTTCATCCATATGATACCCGTTGACCATGGTGCCAAGATCCATGAGCACGGGCTCGTTTGCCTGAATCAATTTGTGCCCTGCCCCGAAAGGGTAGGCGCTGCAGGTGCCGGCGCCGCTCACCGGGCTGTCCAGGGCACCGCCAAGCCCCCCGGAGCTGCCGCTCAACAGATGATGGGCAAACCCTTCGGCCCGGTAATGGCGCACCAGAAGCTTGCCTGAATGGCCGATAGACCGGGCAAACGCCTCAATGCGGCCGCAAAAAGCGATCTCCGATTCTTCAGGCACAAGATTTTCGCATATGAATGCAAAGGTGTCTTTTGACACCCTGGCCGCATCCTTAATCCGGCTGATCTCCCAGTCCGATTTGATCATTCGGCAGGCAGTAATCAAAGCGGTGGCATCGGTAAAAACCGCCGGGGAAAACAACGATTGAAAGAACTGAAAATCACGCACCGGCACCACATCAAAGGCCAGGCCCATGGAGCCGGCAATGGTGGTATGGATCTCTTTGATCAGGTCCGGTATAAGGGTGATGGATGCAATGGGCACAACACGGGCGATGCATGTTTCACAGCAGGCCCGGGGCAGATATTGTTTGACAAACAGCAATGGATCATTGTCCACAGGCACATACAGCCAGGCATCCTGGGCTGTTCCGCAAAAATAATAGATATCCGGCTTATGGGTCAGAAAAACAGCACCCATGCCGGTGTTTTCCATATGGGTTTTCAGAGTCCGGATCCGGTTTGCAATTTCACCGGCAGGTACCAGGGTCAAATGATTTTTATTTTCCATCAAGAATCTGCTGAATGGTTTTGAGAAGGTCCCCGGGGCTGACAGGTTTTTGAATATATTTTTTAATCCCCATTTCAACCGCCGTGTCTTCAGAAATATCTTCACTGAAGCCGCACCACAGGATAATGGGCACATCCGGCCTGATTTTCAGAATTTTTCTGGACAGCCTGTCTCCTGTCAATTCCGGCATTGTCATGTCTGTGATAATCAGGTCAAACGCTTTGGGATCTGCTTCAAACGCTTTTAATGCTTCAATGCCGTTCTCAAACAGCCTGACCTTATATCCGTGGTTCTGTAAAAATTCCTCAAAAATCTGCCGGATAGCTTTTTCATCATCCACCAGCATGATGGTCTCAGTGCCCTCCCGGGAACTGTTTTGGGATATTTTTGGTACGGGCATATCAGAAGAAGGCTGTTTTTTTTCCGTGCCTGCAACCGGAAAACCAATCTGAACGGTGGTGCCACGGCCGGGTTCACTGTTGACCTCTAAAAACCCGTCATACTCATCCACAAACGCCTGGACGGCAGAAAGGCCCATCCCTGTGACCCGGCCTTTTTTCCGGGTTCTATTATCAGGGTTGAATACCTTTTCAAGGGTTTTTGCATCCATGCCGTGTCCGGTATCACTCACCTCAAGCTTGAGATAATCACCAGGTGAAACATATTTATCTTTTATCTGCCGGGGCCGGGTGATTGTTTCTTCAGTCAGGCAAACCGTGAGCACTCCGCCTTTTTTTTTCATGGCCTGGTACGCATTCAGACAAAGGTTCATGATAACCTGGTGCATCTTGGTGGGATCAGCCAGCACCATCTGTCTTGATTCAAGCCTGGTTTTAATCTCAATGGTGGCAGGAAGAGAGGACCTGAGCAGCTTTACAGATTCTTTTATGATCAGATAGATCCTGAACGGTTTTTTAAGATAGTCTGCCCGGCGGCTGAAGGTCAGTACCTGCTGTACCAGTTCTGCAGCCCTGTGGGCGGCTTTTATGACCTGATCAATGTGTTCTTTTGCTTTTTGCGGGTTGTCAACGCTGTTTTTGGCCAGCTGGGCATAGCCGAATATGCCGGAAAGAATATTATTGAAATCATGGGATATGCCTGCGGCAAGGGTGCCGATGGCCTCCATCCTCCGGGACTGCTCAAGACGGATATCAAGGTTTTTCTGTTCAGTGATATCTCTGGCAATGCCGTGAAAACCAATGGGTTCACCATCTGTCCCGGTTAAAAGCGACACTGATATGTCAACATGGCAAAGAGTCCCGTCCTTTTTTATGAGCTGCCAGTCAAAGGCCTTGCACCCTTTTTGGGTCTGATATACCTGGTTGAACGTTGCAAACACCTTTCTGGCGTTTTCATTGTCCATGAAGGTCCGGTTGTTGAGGCCGGTCAGTTCATCTGCAGTATATCCGAGAATATCGCACATGGCCTGGTTAAAAGACACAAAATTCCCGGCCAGATCAACCTCATAATACCCATCTTCAATGTTTTCAATGATGGTTTTAAATTTTTTTTCTGTTGACGTCATTATCACCCTTTCACACCAGAATCAGCCATTTTTTATCCCTTGTTAAAAATAATTTATACCAAACCTGTGCACAATGCAAAAAAAATATCAGTGACATCCCCTGGGTGTTACGATATTATCACAATTGACTGCCAGCCAGTTTATATTGGGAGAATCAGGCCATGCAGGAAATACAGACCGCACTTAACCACATTCTTTGCTTTTTAAAGGAAAAAAGAGGGGTTGATTTCAATGGGTATCACCCGGATATGCTCCTGCGGCGTATAAAAAAGCGGATTACTGATACAAACTGCCGTGATTTCACAGCCTATCTTTCCCATTTGGAGCAACATGCTGATGAAATCGATCTGCTGCTGGATGTGATCACCATCAATGTGAGCCGGTTTTTCAGGGACACATTGACCTTTGAGCTGCTGGCTGACAGAACGCTGCCCCAAATTGTTATGAAAAAAGCCAGGAGCCGGGATTATTCACTCCGGATATGGTCTGCCGGATGCGCCATGGGAGAAGAACCCTATTCCGTGGCTATCCTGGTCCATGAACTGCTAAACAGAGAAGGGGTTGCCCTGAACCGGCACCTGTTTGCCACCGATATCGACACCCGGGTGTTGCAGGCAGCTGCCAGGGCCGTCTATCCTTTTTCCAGTATTGAAAATATCAAGTACCGGCTGTTGAAAAAATATTTTCTGCCCAAAGATAATCTTTTCCTGTTATGACATTTTGGATCCAAATCACGGGGTTCCGCCGGAAAGTATTTTCGGCAGCTTTGATCTGGTACTGTGCCGCAACCTGCTGATCTACTTCAACTCCCGGTACCAGGAAACCATTTTTGCAAAACTGTACCAGGCTCTTGTGCCGGGAGGAACCCTCATTTTAGGCCAGGCAGAAGCACCACCCCCGCCCTTTCAGCACCATTTCACCCGGATGGTGAATTTTTGCCCCATCTACATAAAAAAATAGGAGGAGATGACCTGTGAAACCCAGAAATCTGAGCATCAGCACCCAGTTGAAACTCTGCCTGGGTGCCATTCTGGTGATTGTCTTGTTTCTGGGCGCAGCTGCCTGGATACAGATGGGCCTGATATGGAAAGATACGGGCAGGCTTTACCAGCACCCCCTCACAGTGAGCCGGGCCATTGGCGAATTAAAGGCGGATATCATCGCAATGCACTGGAAAACGGATGACCTGTTTTCACAAAACAACACCCGGAATCAGAAAATGATTCTGTCACATATCACCAATCTTGAGGCTGACATTCAAAAAAATTTAGAGATCCTGATCAACCAGTACCTGGGACCCCGCATCGATATCTACAACCTGATGCACGGTCTAACCGAATCTGCGCACAACCGCAAAAAAGTACTCCAGCTTCTCAAGAAAGGGGAAACAGACAAAGCCCGGGCCGAAAATTACTATAACCAGAACCAGCTGGAATCCCCTCACATGCAGGAAATGATGAATCTGGTGGAGATCGTGTCAGACTTTGCCGGCAACAAAGCAGATGAATTATATGGGTATGCGGCAAAACATAAAAAAAATCTGACCTATCAACTGGCCGGCATCATTGCGGTGATTTTTTTTGTCACGGCCGGAATCGGAGTCTTTTTATATGTGCAGATCCGCAGGCCCCTCAGGGAGTTGACCCGTGCCACAGACCGGTTCCGCAACGGTGATCTTCACGTCCGCAGCAGGTATGTATCTGCCAATGAACTGGGCAGACTCTCTGCGGTCTTTAACCAGATGGCACAAACGGTATCTTTGCGCATCGACAGGGAAACAAACAACACGGACATGGCAAAAACGTTGATCATGGAAACCGAACCGCAAAAATTTGCACAAACCGTTTTGAAAAAGATCATGGATATCACCGGATCAGACATGGGCGCTTTTTATCTCTGGAACCGGGAAGATGCCTGTTTTTCACCGCTGGCCGGAATCGGGGTCAATACCCGGCTGCTGGAACCGTTTGACGGTTCTGTTTTTGAAGGAGAATTCGGCCGGGCATTGACATCCAAAACCGTGTCACACATCCGGAATATCCCGGAAGACACGGCATTCACATTTAAAACCTTTACCGGAACTGCTGTCCCAAAAGAGATCATCACCCTTCCCATCGTGGTGGATGAGAAGGTACAGGCCATGATATCTTTAGCCTGCCTGAAAAAATATTCAGACACAGCTTTGGCTTTTTTGTCCCAGCCCCTGCATATTGCCCTGAACACTGCTTTTGCCAATATCCTGGCCAATGACAAAACCCGGCGGCTCTCAGAACAGTTACAGCAAACCAATGAAGAACTCCGGATTCAGCAGGAGGAACTGGAACTCCAGTCTGAAGAACTGCAAGAACAGAATGTGGAACTGGAGCAGCAGCGCCTGGCAGTGGAAGAGGCCAGCCGGCTTAAAAGTGCGTTTCTCTCCAACATCAGCCATGAGCTGCGAACCCCGCTCAACTCTGTCATGGCCCTTTCCAGGGTGCTGATGATGCAGGCTGGAGAAAAACTCAGCCAGGAAGAGGTCAATTACCTGGAAATCATTGAGCGTAACGGCAAAAACCTGCTGACACTGATAAATGAGATACTGGATCTTTCCAAAATAGAGGCAGGGAGAATGGATGTTCACCCCCAGCCGTTCTCACTTTCCAGAACCCTGGAAAATATCCTGGAAAACATTGCCCCGCTGGCAGAGGAAAAACAGATCTCCCTGGCACACAATATTCCTGAAGATCTGCCAATGCCTGAAAGCGATGAAATCAGGGTGACCCAGATTTTGCAGAATCTTTTGGCCAATGCGGTTAAATTTACGGACAAAGGAGGGGTGACAGTGACAGTAACAGCTGATCAAAAAGATATCGCTGTCCAGATTGCCGACACAGGCATCGGCATAAGCCAAAAACACCTTCCCTATATTTTTGATGAATTCCGGCAGGCAGATGAATCGTCGTCCCGGCAGCATGAGGGATCAGGACTGGGGCTTGCCATTGCCCATAAAGCCGCCCGGATGCTTGGCGGGGATATCACAGTGGAAAGCACCCCGGAAAAGGGCTCCACCTTCACCGTGACCCTGCCCTTAAACTGGCAGGGAACCGCACCGGTTTATGAACCGGTCACTGCCGCAGACCCTGCTGGTGATGACACCCGGCCAACATCCCTTGAAAATTTATCTGCCCTAAAAATTCTGCTGGTGGAAGACAATGACGAAGCCATTGTTCAGATCAAAGCCATTCTGGAAAATACCGGGTATACCGTTGATGTGGCCCATGGCGGACAGGCAGCGGTTGACTACATTCAGCACACCCTCCCGGACGGGATTATTCTGGACCTGATGATGCCCCAGGTTGACGGGTTTGCGGTTCTGGAAAAAATCAGGGGAACGCCGGCCACCGCCAATATACCTGTCCTGGTTCTCACAGCCAAGGACCTTACCCCCCATGATTTTAAACGGCTCAGCAGCAACAATATCCAGCAGCTGGTGCAAAAAGGGGATGTGGACCAGCAGAGCCTGCTGGAAAAAATAAAATCCATGCTCGGGGAACTGAAAGGATAATATAAATTTTATGGAAAAGATACTGGCCATTGATGACAAGATGGACAACCTGGTCACCCTGTCTGCTTTGCTCAAAAACCTGATGCCTGACTGCCTTGTGATCACGGCCCGGTCCGGCATGGAAGGCCTGGAAAAAGCCAGAAAAGAATCGCCTGACGTCATTTTACTGGATGTCCAGATGCCGGGCATGGACGGATTTGAAACCTGCAGGAACCTGATGTCTGACAAAACCACCTGCCGTATACCGGTCATTATGCTCACCGCCATCAGAAATGACCCCCTGAGCCGGATCAAAGGCCTGGAAGTGGGGGCCAACACCTTTCTGGCCAAGCCCATTGATCCTTATGAACTTGTTTCCCAGGTCAAGGTGGGCCTGCGAATCAAAAAGGCTGAAGATGCGTTGAGAAGAGAAAAGCATTCTGTGGAAGCGGAACGGGAACGACTGATATCCGCTATCGAGCAGGCTGGTGAGATGATTATTGTAACCGATACAAAAGGAACTATTCAATATGTAAATCCGGCTTTTGAAAGGATTACCGGATATTGTTCACACGATGTTTTGGGCAAAAACATGCGCATTCTGAAAAGCGGAAAACAAGACCCCCAATTTTATGAAAATCTCTGGGCCACCATTTCATCGGGCCGGGTGTGGAAGGGCCATCTGGAGAACAAACGAATGGATGGGACCTGTTACACCGAAGATGCCACTATTTCACCCGTGTTTGACACCCATGGAAAAATTGTCAACTACGTGGCGGTCAAACGGGATATCACGGAGCAGATGGAACTGGAATCCCAGTTTCTCCAGGCCCAGAAAATGGAGTCCGTGGGCCGGCTGGCCGGCGGTGTCACCCATGATTTCAATAATATGCTCAGCGTAATCATAGGCAATGCAGATCTGGCCATGAGCAAAACAACCCCGGATGATCCGGTTTATAATCATCTTAAGGAAATTGCCACGGCTGCCGGGAGGTCTTCAGACATTACCCGGAAGCTGCTGGCCTTTGCCCGCAAACAAACCATTTCTCCAAAGACGCTTGACTTGAACAAGACTGTTGAAGGAATGCTCAAAATGCTTAAACGGCTCATCGGTGAAGACATCAACCTGAACTGGCAGCCGGCAGAAAATCTGTGGCAGGTGAAAATGGACCCGTCCCAGGTGGACCAGATTCTGGCCAACCTGTGCGTTAACGCCCGGGATGCCATCGCCGGGGTGGGAAAGCTGACCATTGAAACAAAGATGACCTCTTTTGACCATGACTATTGTGCCAATCATCCAGGATTTGTCCCGGGTGATTTTGTGCTGCTGGCGGTCAGAGATACCGGCTGCGGCATGGACCGGCACACCCTGGACAATATTTTTGAACCTTTTTTTACCACCAAAAAAAAGGGCAAAGGCACGGGTCTGGGACTTTCAACAGTGTATGGCATTGTTAAGCAAAACAACGGGTTTATCATGGTTGACAGTGAGATAAACCAGGGCACCTGTTTTAACATCTACCTGCCCCGCCTTGTCGGAGAATCTGAAACATCTGCACCGGAAAACAGCGGCCCGGTTCCAGAGGGAAAGGGCGAAACCCTGCTGATTGTTGAAGATGAACCAGCCATTCTGGAACTTGCCAGTGAGATGACTAAAAATCTGGGATATACCGTACTGGAAGCCCTCACCCCGAACCAGGCCATCACTCTGGCACAACAGCATAAAGGCATGATCCACCTGCTGTTCACCGATGTGATCATGCCGGAAATGAACGGTCCGGACCTGGCCGGCCTCCTGACCGGCCTTTATCCTGACATCAAATGTTTGTTCATGTCCGGATATACCGCTGATATCATTGCCCGGCAAGGGGTACTGGATGACGAGGTCCATTTTATACAGAAACCATTTTCAAGACAAACCCTGGCAGTCAAACTCCGGGATGTGCTGGATGCCGCCCCAGTGACGGGCAGTGCTTGACAATCTTATCCAGATCCTTATGATAAATGAACTTTTTTAACCATATTAAGGAGAATTGCATGCCTGATTTAACCGCTGTTATGGAAACCAGCAAAGGAACCATCCGCCTGAAACTGTTTGCCGATCAAACCCCTGTAACCTGCGGCAGTTTCGCCAACCTGGCCAAAAGACAATATTATAACGGACTCAAATTCCACCGGGTGATCAATGATTTCATGGTCCAGGGCGGCTGCCCCTACGGCAACGGCATGGGCGGACCGGGATATGAATTTGAAAATGAATGCAAAAAAGATCTCAAACACGACAAGCCGGGCATTCTGTCCATGGCCAATGCCGGCCCCGGTACCAACGGGTCCCAGTTTTTCATCACCCACGGCCCCACCCCTCACCTGGACGGCGTGCACACTGTTTTTGGCGTGGTTGAAGGAGAAGCAGACCAGAAGGTTGTAAACAGCATCGCCCAGGGAGATACCATTGACAGTGTCACCATACAGGGCAATGTGGGCTCCCTGTTAAAAAAGGTCAAACCCAGACTGGATGAGTGGAACAAAACCCTGAACAAAAATTTTCCCAAGCTGCCCAAAGCATAACCCTTTAAAAAAAAATCCGGGCTGCCCCTGTCAGTCCGGATTTTTTTAAATATTTTTTAAAAATATCTGCCGGGGTTTATGATTCTGCCAGATCAATATACAGAGGGATCACATGCAGTGTATTTGTGTTTTCACAGGTCTGTCCCAGCTGCCACTCTTTGACCGGCACTCCTGCTTCTTTGATTTTTTGGATCATGCCCTTGATATTGATGAGCGGATGGCGTGCAAACACATTGGGCAGGCCATAGGTCAGGCTGCACACCAGACACTTGCCCGGGCGCTGGGTAAGATTAAAGGCCAGTACAACTCTGTTTGCCTTGATGGAGACACATTCCAGCCGGATGTCATAGGCGCCTTCTGACACATCCCCATACAATGCCTCAAAAAACCGGTCACTGGTTTGAGGCGGCAACAGCTCATCACAGAACTTCTGGGTAAAGATATTGTCCATCTCGGTCTGATTCATTGTGTTCACCAAATCCTTAAATTATCAGAATTTTTTTTTGCCGTGGATTTTCCTTCTATATAACCTGGACCGGAAAATCAAGATTAAAAAATCACTGCATGGCTGTTGCCTGCCCCGGTTTTGTGGTAAGGTAAAAAAATTGGGGTCTTGATCTGCCCCAAAAATTTGGTAAACTGTATTTTCTGCCGGAAAAAACCTGCTTAAACCGGTGGAATCAACTGCATAAACACGGAAATTATAAATCACATGGAAAAAATTGCCCTTTCCAAAGGATTTAAACTGAAACTTTCCGGCATGCCGGATACCAGTGTCATACATCTTCCCAGACCTGCCACGGTGGGGGTTTGCGCCCTGGACATTCCCCATATCCGCCCCAAACTGCTGGTAAAGGAAAAGGATCGGGTTAAAACCGGCACACCATTGTTCTGTGACAAGCGGGACACCGGCATCCAATATGTGTCCCCGGGCACCGGCACGGTGAAAAAAATTTTGTTCGGAAAACGCCGCCGGCTTTTGGAAGTGGTGATCACCCTGGAAGGTATGGATGATTTTGTCCAGTTTGATCCGGTGTCTGCCAAAGATCTGTCACAGATACCAGCCCAAAAACTGGCAGACCATCTCAAACAGGGGGGGGTGTGGCAGTTTCTGCGGCAGCTGCCTGCCAGGGATACGGCAGACAGTGCAACAGCGCCGCCTCTGATAATTGTCTGCCTCAACGGCAATGACATATTCTCCCCCCATCCCGGCCTGGTGCTTCAGGACAACATCCGGCAGTTTGCATTCGGGCTGTCCATGCTCAAACGGTTTTCAGACCGGGTGATTGTGGCGGCCCGGACAGATTCCCTTGCACTTCTGGCACCGGCAAAACACCTGATCACCCTCCAGGTGCCTGATACCTATCCTGCCTGGGATCCAGGGGCGATTTTATACCACATCAAAAAAGAGGCAAAGGAAAACGCAGCCTGGTATATCGGTGTCCAGGACCTGGTGCGCATGGCACAGTTTCTTGAAACCGGCCGATATCCCTTTGATACCATGGTCACCGTGACCAGGGGCAGCGACAAAAAACCCCACATGATCACCCGCCAGGGTTCCCAGGTCCGCCTTCTGGCAGGCAATTTTTCCCCTGGCAGCCTCATCACCACAGGACAGCTCAACGGCCGGATAAAAGACCCGGATGCCCACCTGGGATTTTTTGAAAATACCTTGAATATCATCCCGGATGCACCGGGAGATGAGATGTTCGGCTTTATCCGGCCGGGACTGAATAAACCTACTGTGTCCAAAGCGTTTCTGTCCAGCCTTGTGGGCAGAAAAGTGCAGATGGACTGCACCATGCATGGCGAAGAAAGGGCCTGCATCAACTGCAGTTATTGTGAGAACATCTGCCCTGTTGACCTGATGCCCAGCTTCATCATGAAAGCCCTTGTGAGCGACGATATTGAAGAAGCCCTGGAGCTGGGTCTTTTAGACTGCTGCCGGTGCGGCCTCTGCTCTTTCACCTGCCCGTCCAAAATTGAACTGGCCCGGATTCTGTCTTTGGGTATGGATGCCCATCACAAGGATACACAAGGATAACGGTACAATATGATCAATCCCATCAAAAAAATATTTGCGCTGCTGGAATATGATTTCAGTGAATCCGGAAAATTTGCCAAACTGGGGCCCCTGTTCGATGCCACCAAGACCTTTTTCTTTCTGCCTTCCCCTAAAAGCAAACTGGAACCGTTCATCCGGGACCACCTGGATCTGAAACGGTATATGAGTATTGTGATCATCTCTTTGCTGCCGGTGCTTTTTTTCGGCATCTACAACACCGGATACCAGTCCGGGCTGGCAAGGGGTGAAACCCTGGATTTCTGGACATCTTTTTTGTCCGGTGCATGGGTGGTGATACCCATCATCATTGTTTCCTACGGGGTGGGCTTTTTCTGGGAAATTTTGTTTGCCGCCATCCGGCGCCACCCCATCAGTGAAGGATTTCTGGTCACAGGCATGCTGTTTCCTTTGACCCTGCCCCCCACCATCCCTTTGTGGCAGGTGGCAATGGGGATATCCTTTGGCGTGGTTATCGGCAAGGAGATCTTCGGCGGCACCGGCAGAAACATTTTGAACCCCGCATTGACGGCCCGGGCTTTTGTGTTTTTCTCCTATCCGGTAAGCATGTCCGGCAACATCTGGGTGGCAGGCGCAGATGCGGTGGACGGCATAACCGGCGCAACCGCGCTGGCAGTAAATGCAGAAGGCGGATCAGGTTTGTTTTCAACCCTGTCAAACCAGGGATTTTCCCTGTCCAACCTGTTTTTCGGGTTTGTGCCGGGCAGCATCGGAGAAACCTCTGCCCTGTGCTGTCTGATCGGGGCGGTGTTTCTCATGGTCACCCGCATCGGCAATTACCGGATCATTCTGGGCGGCATTGCCGGCCTTGTCATCACGGCCATACTGTTTTATTTTCTGCCCGGCACAAAAGGCACCTGGGCTGATGCAGGTCCTTTGTATCATCTGTGTGCCGGCGGCTTTTTATTCGGTATCTCCTTTATGGCCACAGACCCGGTATCAGCGCCAGGCACCAACCCCGGCCGGTGGGTATTCGGATTTCTCATCGGATTTCTCACCGTGATCCTCCGGGTGGCCAACCCGGCTTTTGCCGAAGGCGTGATGCTGGCCATCCTGTTCATGAATGTGTTTGCCCCTCTTTTAGACCACCTGGTCATGAAACACAGAATTTCAAAGAGGATACCCAATGTCTGACAAAAAAAGATCATTCAAGAAAAGCCGGATATATGTGGTTTTGTTTGCCCTGGCGACCGCCCTGGTCTTCAGTGTGCTGATCACCTCCGCCGCCACCATGCTCAAGGAACGGCAGCTGGAAAACATGGCCCTGGATAAGAAAACCAACCTGCTGGAAGCTGCCGGCCTTGTGCCGGAAGATAAAAAATCCACACCTGAAGAGATTAAACAGATTTATGATGCCCATATCCGGGAGGTACATGTGGATCCCCGGGGCCGGATCGTGGAAACCCCTGCCGACAGCAGCCTGCAGCTCTACCTGATCCACAGCGACCAGCAAGTGCAGGGGTATATTGTTCCCATCAGCACCCGCGGGCTGTGGGGCAAGATCCATGGATATCTGGCATTTGAGCAGGATGGGGAAACCGTTGCCGGATTTTCCGTATACAGCCATTCAGAAACCCCGGGCTTAGGCGGAGAGATTGAAAGCAACTGGTTCCAGGAAAATTTCAAGGGCAAAAAGATTTTGAATGCCAGCAACCAGCTGGTTTCTGTCGGTATTGCCAAAGGCAAGGTGGAGAACCTGCCTGAAAAACTCCAGGACCACTATGTGGACGGCATTTCCGGTGCCACCCTCACCGGCAGATACCTGAGTGAGGGGCTGGAGGAAACCCTGACAAAATATGAATCGGTTTCCGTTATTTTCCGCCAGAAAAAAGGAAGCCAGACACATGTAGAAACCATACTGGATGAATAAGGATATTTTGTATGCACATTGATCTGTCCCATTATAAGGAAATATTGATCAAGGGCGTCTGGAGGGAGAATCCGGTTGCCTACCAGGTGCTGGGCATCTGTTCAGCCCTGGCGGTCACGGTAAAAATGTCCACCGCTCTGGTCATGAGCATCGCCCTGACGCTGGTGGCCGCATTTTCCGGCCTGATTATCTCATCTTTGCGCCACTGGATCCCCTCCAATATCCGGATCATTGTGGAACTGACTGTCATTGCCTCCCTGGTGATCGTCACCGACCAGATACTCAAAGCCTTTTTGTATGACATCTCCAAGCAGCTGTCCATTTTTGTGGGTCTGATCATCACCAACTGCATTATTCTGGGCAGGGCCGAGGCCTTTGCCATGGCCAACAACCCGGCCGACTCCTTTGTGGACGGGATTGCCAACGGCCTGGGCTACAGCATGATCCTGGTGGCTGTGGCGTTTTTGCGGGAACTGCTGGGATCAGGGCAGTTTTTCGGGTTTTCGGTTATCCCGCAGTTTTTGTATGATATGGGATTTCAGGACATGGGCATCATGGTGCTGGCGCCCGGGGCATTTTTCATCATCGGTTTGCTGGTGTGGCTCAAGAACAGCCTGCCCGGCGTATCCCATGAAAAAAAATAAGGAGCTGCCATGGGCGATCTGCTGAGTCTGTTTGTCAATTCCGTTTTTATCGGCAATATCCTGCTGGCCTATTTTTTGGGCATATGTTCGTTTATTGCCGTATCCAAAACTATTGAAACCGCAACCGGTCTGGGGTTTGCCGTCATCTTTGTGCTGACGGTTACCAGCCCTGTGAACTGGCTGATATACCACGGCCTGCTGGCTCCGGGGGCCCTTGCCTGGGCCGGGTTTCCGGAAATGGATTTGAGTTTTTTAAAATTCATCACCTTTATTGCGGTGATCGCCGCCATTGTCCAGGCGGTTGAAATGGTCATTGACCGGTATTCTCCGCTGCTGTATGCCAGCCTGGGGGTATTTTTGCCCCTGATCGCCGTTAACTGCGCCATTCTGGGAACATCCTTGTTCATGGTGGAGCGCAACCACACATTTATTGAGTCTGTGGTGTTCGGTGCCGGGTCCGGTACCGGCTGGATGCTGGCCATCGTATCCATGGCCGCCATCCGCAAAAAAGTGCGGTATGCAGATGTACCGGCCGGACTGGACGGGTTTGGTTTTATCATGATCATTGCCGGACTCATGGCCATGACCTTTATGATGTTCTCAGGAATCACCCTCTAGCATAACAAGGAGCATGCAGTGATTTACCTTATCAGTTTGTTGATATTTTCCGGCGTGATCATTATCCTTGTGTTTGTGCTTTTATTTGTGGAAGCCAAAGTCACCACCCAGGGCAGCCATACCATTACCATCAACGACAGCAAAGACGATTCCCTCACGGTTTCCGGCAATCCCACGCTGTTGTCCGCCCTGGCGCAAAATGAAATTTTTCTGCCATCTGCCTGTGGTGGTTCCGGGTCCTGTGCCATGTGCAAATGCAAGGTAAAGGACGGGGGCGGGGCGATTCTGCCCACGGAGCTGGCCCATCTGTCCAGAAAGGAAAAACTGGAGAATATCAGGCTGGCCTGCCAGCTCAAGGTCAAAGAGGACATGGCCATCCAGGTGCCGGAGTCCATTTTCGGCATCAAAAAGGTCAACGCCGTTGTGGTGTCCAATGACAATGTATCCACCTTTATCAAGGAACTGGTGCTGGAGCCTGAAGAACCCATTGAATTTGAAGCCGGTGCCTATATCCAGATCGATGTGCCTGAATACGAGCTGACCTTCAAGGATTTCCACATTGACAGCAAATATGTGAGTGAATGGAAAAAATACAATCTGTTCGATCTGGCAGCCAAAGGGATCAAACCGGGATTCCGGGCCTATTCCATGGCCAATCCCCCCCATGAAAAAGATATTGTCAAACTCAATGTGCGCATCGCCACCCCGCCTCCGGGCACAGAAAGCATTCCGCCCGGATTCGGATCTTCTTTCATATTCGGGCTCAAACCCGGGGACAAGGTCAAGATTTCCGGACCCTACGGCGATTTCATGGCAAAAGACACGGACAAAGAGATGTGCTTCATCGGCGGCGGGGCCGGCATGGCGCCGTTGCGCAGCCATATTCTTCACCAGCTGGAAGGCATCAACAGCAACCGCAAAATCTCCTTCTGGTACGGGGCACGGTCTGTCAAGGAGATGTTTTACCATGAAGAGTTCACGGACCTGGCAGAACGGTACGACAACTTCACCTATCATGTGGCCCTTTCCAGCCCGGAAAAAGAGGACAACTGGACCGGGCTCACCGGATTTATCCACACCCATTTGATCGACTCCTATCTCAATGACCATGAAGACCCCACGGAAATCGAATACTACCTGTGCGGCCCCCCGCCCATGATCGATGCGGTCATTGATTCCCTGTATGAGCTGGGGGTGGAGGATGACATGATCTTTTTCGACAAGTTCAGCTGATCTGTCATGGTTACATTTCTGGGAATAGAGTTGAAAACCCCCCTGGTGCTGGCCTCTGGCATCCTGGGCAACAATGCCGGCATCCTGTCCCGGGTCCATGGGGCCGGATGCGGCCTGGTGACCATGAAATCCATCGGCCCGGCCAGGCGGGACGGCCACAACAACCCCACGGTCATTGACTTAGGGTGCGGCATGATCAATGCCGTGGGCCTGCCCACCCCTGGATACAACAACATGGATGCGGAATGGCAGGCCCTTTCGGACCGGGATTTTCCCCTCAACGCCAGCATCTACGGCGGTTCCGTGACGGAGTTTGTCGAGGTGGCCCGGTTTGTGTCGGACCAGGGACCCGACTGCATTGAAATCAACATCTCCTGCCCCAATTCCGATCACCACGGCATGCTGTTCGGGGTGGATGAAAAAGCGGCCCATGCTGTGACAGCTGCGGTGAAACGCGTCATCGATGTGCCCCTGATCGCCAAGCTCACGCCGGCAGCCCCGGATATCGGCCGCATTGCAAAGGCATGTGAAGATGCCGGGGCAGATGCCATCTGCGCCATCAACACGGCCGGCCCCGGCATGGTCATAGACATCGAAGCAAAAATGCCGGTGCTGGCATTCAAAAAAGGGGGCCTGTCCGGCCCCATGATTAAACCCATTGCTGTGCGTTGCGTGTATGACATCTTCAGGGCCGTGTCCATCCCCATCATCGGTTTAGGGGGGGTCACCACGGGCGAGGATGCCGTGGAGATGCTCATGGCAGGCGCCACCCTGGTGGGCATGGGATCTGCCGTGCGGTACCGGGGCATCCAGGTGTTTGACATGGTGAACCAGGAACTGAACGACTGGCTGGCAGCCCACCACACCACCCTGGACAATATTATCGGTGCGGCCCACCCCGGCGATTCAGGTGCAGACCCAGAAAATAAAAAACAAGCCGGACCGGACACAATCCCAGCACCCCCCGGGGGGACCCCATGATCTTTGACCAAAAACCCAAGATGCTCTTTGTAGCAGAAAAAACCGTGCACAACCCTTATTTTTCCACCCTGTTTTTCAATGCAGCCATCGATTTTCACCCGGGCCGGTTCATCATGGTATGGATCCCGGGGATGGATGAAAAACCCTATACCATCTCTTTTCATACACCGGCCCGGTTTGGCATCACCATCGAGGCCAAAGGGCGGTTTTCCCGCCGGGCAGCAGCCCTGTCCCCGGGAGATTGGGTGGGCATCCGGGGGCCTTTCGGCAACGGGTTTGATATCATCCCCTCTCCTGATGTGGCCGTGGTGGCCGGCGGCTGCGGCATGGCGCCACTGGCCCCCCTGGTGGAACGGCTGGATCCGAACCTGTACTTTGTCCACGGGGCCAGAACAAAGGATTTTATTTTGTATTCACAGCGGTTTGCCGTCAAACGCCATTTTACCACAGATGACGGCAGCCTGGAACACAGGGGCTTTGTCACCGATCTGCTGGCAGCAGAGATCCGGCGCAGGAAAGATCAGGCACAGCCCCAGTTTGACATGGTGTATGCCTGTGGACCCGAAATGATGATGCACGCAGTGTTCACCCTGTGCCAAGCCCACGGCATCCCCTGCCAGGTATCTCTGGAGAGGTATATGCGGTGCGGGTTCGGGGTATGCGGTGCCTGTGTGTGCAGTGACCGGGTGGTGTGCACGGACGGCCCGGTATTTCATTCAGACCAGCTGCAAAAAATGACCGATTTCAACCGCACCGCCCTGCTCAAGTCCGGACAGCCGGTTGCTTTGTCCGAATATGTGTCCTGGCGCTGTCAGTGACAGCACAGGAAAACAGCCCGACAAACCATACACAAACAAACAGAGGATCCAATGACCCAAATGACCTACCAGGAATCTTTCATCACCTTTCTTGTCCAGTGCAACGCTCTGACATTCGGAAAATTTCAGCTCAAAAGCGGAAGAGTCGCCCCCTATTTCATCAACACCGGCATGTTTGACACAGGGTCCAAGATCAAACAGCTGGGCACCTACTATGCCCGGGCCGTGCACGACCATTTCATCACTGCATTTGACGGCATTTACGGGCCTGCCTACAAAGGAATTCCCCTGTGTGTATCCACGGCCATGGCCCTTTCTGACATGGAGATAGACAAAGGCTATGTGTTCAACCGCAAGGAAGCCAAAACCTATGCCGATAAAAGCAGCACCGTTGGCATGGCCCTGGACGGTGATACACGCCTGATACTGGTGGATGATGTCATCACCTCGGGAAAAGCCATCAGAGAATCCCTGGAAATCCTGAAAACCAGCGGAGATCCCCAGGTCAAGGGTATCATCATCAGCGTGGACCGCCAGGAAAAAGGCACCACGGACCAGAACGCCCTGGCAGAGGTGGCACAAACCCTGGGCATCCCCATTTATGCCATTGTCACCCTGTCCGACATCACCACATTTTTGCACAACAAAGAGATCAACGGCCGAATCATCCTGGATGATGCCATGATGGAAAAAATAGATACCTACCTGGCGCAATACGGTACAATGGGCTGACAGGAGGAGGGCCTAACTGCCTGAGAACTGCTGATCCAGATGCTCTTCCACCGCATCCTTTACAACAGAATTTATTTTTTTGTCGTTTTGGAGCGCAAACCGGGCAAGCCGCTGGTGGGTCTCCGGACCGATACGGACATTAAATGACCCGCTGTAAGATTTATGGGGCTCAATCCTCAGGTGGGCGCAAGTGTCGATATAATCATCTACAGCGGCCTTGAATTTCGCCTCAATACTTTGAAGATCGTCAGCCTCATAGGTCACCAGATCATTTATAAACAATATTTTGCCATGGGCTATAAATTCGTCCCCCTCCTTGCTTATTTCAATCGATCCTGTGAAACCTTTGTATTTAATTGTCTCCATTGATGTTTTCCTCCAATTTCTGGACGATGTGGCTTTTTGCAACTAAAAAATGGTTGCAAAGTTTATGCTTAGAACGGGCTTCTGTTTTTGTCAATGATAATTTTAGGCATCACGCCATTTTTTGGGATTGTTGTGTTCCTTGTCAGTACCAATCCTCGACTGTCAAAGCCCTGATCCGTCCAAATTCCTTTATATAGTGGGTCACCAGAATGGCATTTAGAAGCCAATGCCGTACCTGCGATCAATGTGTCATACTGCCTGATGAGCATCCCTTTTTTTTAAAGACCAGCCCTTATCATTGGTATCAAGAACATACAATTTTACAGAACCTCACGTTCGACATGTCAAAAGACCCCCACCAGGGGCGGTATCCTGCCGATCAACCCTGATCACTCCATGGGTGTCGGGTAAAAAATCGTCCTTTTTCTTATTTGCCCCTTTGAAAAAAGCAGATGGCATAGTAACATCTGTCACAGGTTGTGACATTATAATTGACACCAGATAAAAA